>CAIYYQ010000107.1 GCA_903930505.1 Methanobacteriota archaeon | reverse complement strand
CAATTCGTACCCAGGTTCTGTACAGTTGGTACCGAAAATTTCAGCAATCATTTTTTTTATAAAAACAAGCAAAAGTATTAATCACCGGTAATTGATACATTATCAGGAAACAAGGATTTGATTTTATGCAGGAAATAAAACGAATTGTTATCCCAGTTGATAGTTCAGATGCATCTAGAATAGCAACGGAGCAAGGTGTTTATCTTGCAAAGTTAATGAACATTGATGTATCCATTGTTAGTGTGAATGATGCGGAACAATTCATGGTTTCCGCGCCGCTTTCTGAGAAACTGAAAAAAGAACGAGGAGATTTTCTTTTGGAGGCGAAAAAAATTGCTGACTTGCGCGGTGTTGTTGCATCAACGCAACTTATGACTGGTGCTCCTGTTGATGAAATCGTGAAACATGCGAAAAACAATGATCTTATTGTGATGGCAAGTCAGGGAAAAACTGGGTTCAACAAACTGTTGCTGGGAAGCGTCTCTGAAAAAGTTTTACAGCGTGCACCATGCTCAGTGATGATCATTAAACCAAATATTTCTCCTGATGATTTGAATTTCGTAAATACTTCAGGTAGCATTTCTCAAGAAAAAGAGAAAAAAAGAGGAAACGTCCCTTAGAATTTAATCGTTTTTCTTCTTTTTATCTTTCACTTTGTAATCAGCGTTAATTGTTTTATCATCATCGTTGGGATGACCTGTCCAGGCAGTATTTTCTGTGGTTTCATTTTGTGTACCGTGCTCTTGTTGATACTGTTGTGCGGCTTGTTGGTATATCGCAGATGATGCTTTCTGCATCACTTTTGTGAGTACATCCATTTTTTCTTTTATTAAATCAGTATCATCTCCAGTGAGAGCGCTTCGGAGTTCTTTGAGTGCTGTTTCAATTGCTTCTTTATCTTCGGTTGTGAACTTGTCTTTTAGTTCTTGTAGTGTTTTCTCAGTAGTATTTGCTAGTGAATCAGCGTTGTTTCTGGTTTCGATTTTTTCTCTGCGTTTTTTGTCTTCATCTTCGTGTTCTTTTGCTTCTTTTTTCATCCGTTCGATTTCGTTATCAGATAGTTTTGTTGACCCTGTTATCCGAATCGATTGTTCTTTGCTGGTTCCCAGATCCTTTGCTGAAACGTTGAGGATTCCGTCCACATCGATATCAAAAGCGACTTCGATTTGGGGGATACCACGAGGGGCGGGAAGGATTCCGTCAAGGTGAAATCGACCAAGGCTTTTATTGTCCGCTGCCATCGGTCGTTCTCCTTGAAGAACATGGATTTCGACGCTTGTTTGACTGTCTGCTGCTGTCGAAAAAACTTTACTTTTTTTTGTTGGAACCGTTGTGTTTCGTTCAATGAGAGATGTTGCGACACCGCCAAGTGTCTCCACGCTTAAGGTGAGTGGAGTGACATCAAGAAGGACGATATCTTTGTCGATATCTCCTGTAAGTATTCCTGCTTGGATAGCTGCACCAAGTGCTACGCATTCCATTGGATCGACATCGCGTTTTGGTTTTTTGCCGAAGATATGTTCGACTTTTTGCATCACGATCGGCATGCGTGTAGGCCCTCCAACGAGTACGACATGGTCAATATCTGAGGGTTTGAGTTTTGCGTCTGCGAGTGCTTGTTTGCAGGGTTTTTCCGTTCGGTCTACAATCGGACGTATAAGTTCTTCGAGTTTCGCGCGGGTGAGTTTTATCTCTAAGTGTTTAGGTTCATTGTTGATAACTGTGATGTAAGGAAGGTTTATAGTAGTTTGAACTGTTGTAGATAACTCCATTTTTGCGGTTTCCACTGCTTCTAATAGTCGTGATAGTGATTTGAGGTCTTTTCTGAGGTCAATGCCATGTTCTTTTTTGAAGATCTCTGAAAAATAATCAACAAGTGCCTGATCCATGTCTGAGCCGCCAAGTTGAGTGTCTCCGTTGGTTGATAATACTTCGAAAACACCGCCACCGACTTCCATGAGGGTGATATCAAAGGTTCCTCCGCCGAGATCATAGACTGCTATTTTCTGATCTCCTTCTTTATCTAACCCATAAGCTAGGGATGCAGCAGTTGGTTCGTTGATGATGCGTTTTACGTTAAAACCTGCGATTTTTCCTGCGTCTTTGGTTGCTTGCCTTTGATCATCGTTGAAGTATGCGGGTACCGTGATCACTGCATCGGTTACTGTTTCTCCTAAAAATGCTTCAGCATCTTTTTTGATTTTCTGAAGTATAAACGCTGATATTTGTTCCGGTGAGTATTTTTTTCCATGGGCGGTTACTTTTTCTCCGCGGCCCATTTTTCTTTTGATTCGTTGGATGGTTCCTTCTGGGTTTGTTACCGCTTGTCGTTTCGCTGCTTCTCCTACAAGCATTTCCCCTTCTTTGGTGAATGCAACAACAGATGGAAAATAGGTTTGGCCCTCAATACTTTTGATAATAACAGGTTTTCCTGCTTCGATAAATGCAACTTCTGAGTTTGTTGTTCCTAGATCTATTCCTACGACTTTTCCCATAATATTATACCTCCATTATTGTTTTATTTTTTGCGACTACAACTTGTGATGGTCGCATGATTTTACCATTCATTAGATATCCTTTTTTTATTTCTTCAACAATTAAGCCGTCAGCACAATCATCTTTTTCGATGGTTGATACGGCATGATGATACTGATGATCGAAAGGTTTCCCTATGCTTTCGATGGATGTAATATGTTCTCTCTCAAACAGATTATGTAAGTTTTTCAGGATTGATTCAATGCCTTCTTTAGGGTTGTTGTCATCTTTTACTTTGGTGAGAAGTTCTGAGAAATCAAGTAATTCGGAAAAATATTTTTTTTTTGTGTCCTCTTCTTTTAAGAGTAGTTCTTTTTCTATGCGTTTTTGGTAGTTTTGGAACTCCGCGTAAGATCGGAGGAGTTTGTCGTTTTTTTCTTTGAGTTCTTGCGTTAGTTTCTGCAAGTCGTCTTCTGGTTTTTTCCCTGATTCTTGGGTGGGTTTCTTTTTCTCGTTTGGTTTTTTTGCGGTCATATTCTCCCTAAAAAAATAGTGTTTTCATTTTAAAAAAAAAGAAAAAAGGGGGGAAGATCTTAATAATCTTCCATGCCGCCCATGCCGCCGCCGGGTCCGCCTGGTGGCATACCTGGGCCGCCTGGTGGTCCTCCTCCTCCGCCTCGGGATGCAATGACATCATCGATTCGAAGGATCATCGTTGCTGCCTCAGAGGCTGCTCGGATTTCCTGGACGCTGACTCGTAATGGTTCGATTACGTTGTTTTTCATCATATCTGCAACCTTTCCGTTCATGACGTCGATACCTGCGTACTTGTTTCCTTTTTTGTGTGCCTGTCTGATCTCAAGCATCATGTCAATGGGGTCAAGACCCGCATTTTCAGAAAGTGTCTTGGGTATAACTTCGATTGCGTTTGCGAATGCTTCAATTGCCATTTGCTCTCGACCACCAACAGATGGTCCATAGTCGCGTAGGGCCATTGAAATCGCGGTTGCTGCTGAGCCTCCGCCTGCCGTCATTTTCCCGTCTTCTAAGGCGAGTTTCACGACAGAGAGTGCATCGTGTAACGCGCGTTCTAATTCATCGATCACGTGTTCTGTTCCACCGCGGATGAGGATTGAAACAGCTTTTGGGTTTTTACAGTCGGTAACAAATGTCATTTTGTCGTCGCCGAATTTTTTCTCTTCGACAGTGCCCGCGTTTCCTAGGTCTTTTGGGGAAAGGCTTTCAAGGT
>CAIYYQ010000106.1 GCA_903930505.1 Methanobacteriota archaeon | reverse complement strand
TACCAGTCACTCGCTCCTGACCATAAATTGACAGTTCTGCACTCGGATTTTTCTTATGCTCTTCTACAAATCGAGCGCTTTGAACAAACATGCCACCAGAACCACATGCAGGATCCAGAATCTTCCCATGAAACGGTTCGATAACCTCAACAATCAATTTAACAAGTGATGTTGGTGTATAGAACTCACCACCTTTCGAACCTTCATTCTTCGCAAATTCACCAAGAAAATACTCATAAATCTTCCCAAAAACATCCCCTTCGATATCAGAAGAAACCTGAGAAAATGTCTTAAGGATCGTAATCAAGAGATCATTTTCAAATTTGGAATATCCCCGCGGCAAAGTCCCTTTGAGATCTGGATTCACTTCTTCAATAGAATCCATGGCATCATCAATCGCCTTACCAACATCTGCACCTTCCGGAAGTTTTAATAAATATGAATATCGCGCTTTCTCTGAAAGATACAAGACGCCTTCTGCCTGATAATCCAACTTGGTAATTCCTCTTCGAGAACCCTGGATTTTACCTTCCAATTCCTTCTGTTTTTTGGTAAATTTAAAATCAGCATGTCGAAGGAAAAGCAGTCCCAACACAGGAGTTGAATACTCAGAAGGACTTAGCTTCGAATTTGCCCGTAAATTATTTGCGACATCCCATAACCGTTTCTCTGTCTCCCCATTGGTCATACTTATCCTCTCTGCGTTTGGAATATCAAAACAAACCTTAAACGTTTCTCCTGATATTTTATTTTTGGACAAAATAGGGTTTATAAGGAGATATCCGATTAGATTTTGAGAGGAGCTGAAGTGGACATAAAAAGATCAAAGGAATTACAAAGGTCAGTCATAGGAAAAAAAATCACCAAATATTCTTATGACAATCCCGATTTTAACACATTGGAAACATTTCAGAATAGATATGCTAAAAGAGATTACATCATTCACATAAAAATACCAGAATTTACATGTTTATGTCCAGTGACGGGACAACCTGATTTCGGAACCATTTACATTACGTATATTCCAGATCAAAAATGTATCGAATCTAAAGCATTAAAGTTATACGTATGCGCTTTCAGAAATTTTGGTATTTTTTATGAAGATTGCGTGAATAAAATATTGGATGATTGTGTAAAAATTAGTAGACCTCGATGGATGCGAGTTACTGGAGATTTTTTCCCCCGAGGTGGTATTTCAATATCTCCAGTTGCAGAGTATAAAGTGAAAGGATTTAAAATTCCTGAATTAACGACAAAAATATCACCAGAAATATAATCATTTAATGATGGAATGTGAAAAATATGAAACGAGAAGAATTCGAGAAATATCTCAATGAACGATATAAACCTGAATTAAAGTGGTATGATACTAAATCAGCTTCTAATAAAAAATGGAGTTATGGATTCCAGCTATCAATCATTGTCATTGCAGCTATTGTACCAATTTTTGCAGCGCTAGAATTAAAATGGATTACTGTAATTCTCTCTGCGTTTGTTGCAGCAGCTACAGGTATTTTTAGTTACTGTAAGTTTGAAGATCATTGGCATAATTATCGAACAACATGCGAGACCTTAAAGAAAGAAAAATTTTATTATGAATCAAAAAGTGGAGAATATCAAGGAGCGGAAGATCCTGAAAAAATTTTTGTTGAGCGAGTAGAAGACCTGATTTCTAGAGAGAATACCCGGTGGGCATCAATTCGAAGGAAGGCGAAAGAAGAAACGGAGACCAATAGGTGACAACATTGGAGATTCT
>CAIYYQ010000105.1 GCA_903930505.1 Methanobacteriota archaeon | reverse complement strand
GTCAAATTATAGATTTAAAAATTCCAGTGGTCTTGGCATTGACCATGAATGATTTGGCCGCTAAAAAAGGAATTAAAATTGACATTGCAGGATTACAAGAAGATTTAGGCATTCCAGTGGTAGCAGTAGATGCCCGAAAAAATAAAGGACTAACAGAATTAAAAACAGCCTTAGCCAATATTATTCAAACAACTCGTTCTAAAAATCAGGAAAGTTTTATTGACAATAAAGAATTAGCACCTAAAGCCATTGAAGCATTTAAAAAATTATATCCTACGCACAGCGATTACGCTGCATTACATTATTTAATGCATCATGAAGCATTTCCATTAGACCAGGAAATGCAATGACTGCCCTTGAGACCGCAGACAAAGAACTTGCACACGATGTTGTTTCGCGAGACAGTGACGTTGATCGTTTGAACTGGTTAATCGCCCGTCAGCATAATAGTATCCTGCAGAATGTCAGTCTCGCAGCGAAAATGAATATTACTATGGAAGAATCCTCCACGTATTTTCTTATCAGTAGAATCATTGAACGTATCGGTGATCATGCGGTTCAAATTGCACAAAATATACTCCCACTAATCGACGGAAAAGTAGATAAAAAAATTATTCATCGTCTGCAAGCAGCAAACACTCTTGCGGTAACGATTTTAAATACAAGCATTAACTCATTTTTCCGTGAAGATATTCAAGCATCAAACGAAAACATTGAATCAGTTAAACGTCTTGAATCCCTTTGTGAAGATATCAACACGTTTGCGCTTCAGCAGAAAGGACCAATTGCGCTTTCTGTGGGTTATATCATTGAAAGCATCAGAAGAATAGGGGAATATGCCACTGATATTTCAGAAACTGTCATCAATCACGTGGTAGGGATACACGAAAAACACCCAATAAAAGAATAAAAAGAATTATTTTTTCTTTGAAAACATTTGTTTATCTTTGTTTTGTTCGTGAACAAGCCAGAGCGCAATGGGAATACCGGTGCTTGAGTTGTGCATCACGCTTTGTGATAGTTCTTTTATTTCCTGTTCAGAGGTGTGACTGCTGCATGGTTCACAGATAAACATTTTATCTTCAAACACTAGACCTAATTTGTGTTCGTTCAGATCTATTATATTTTTACATTTTTCACAAGTTCTTTCCACCATAAAATTTCCCTCAACCCACGTCCCACATACAATATATCTATCGTGTCTATATATAAAACTCTTTGGGTCAAAAAATCAATAATGCAAATAAAATGGATATGAAAATGAAAAATGCGGCAGAAATGCCAGCGTTTGTTGGGGCTGGCATTATCCCCCGGTATCTTACGTCTTATTATTTCTTATATCGTGGTCTTCCTTAATATAGATGCAAAAGGGGTCGCCGAAAGTATTCAAAAATATTGTCTCAAAAGTCAACTTCTATAATAAATGGTTAATCTTATCATATCTTAAATGATTCTTGGTTTACGATGAAGATAATTTCATGGAATGTCAATGGAATTCGTGCTTCAGAAAAAAAAGGATTATATACGTGGTTTAACAAGACACAGCCAGATATCTTCTGTCTGCAGGAAATCAAAGCGCAACCTGATCAAGTCCCGCCCCATCTGAGAAACACACCAGGATACTACATTTATTGGAACCCTGCAGAAAAAAAAGGTTATAGCGGTGTTGCATCATTTTCCAAGCAAAAACCGACTCAAGTAAAAAATGGGTTTGGTATCAAAAAATTCGACTCTGAAGGACGAATTCTTATCACAGAATACCCGTGGTTCACCTTGTTTAACATCTACTTTCCAAACGGGAAAAAAAACCAAGAACGCTTTTTGTATAAACTTGATTTTTATGATAAGTTTCTTTCGTATGCTGATGTGTTGAAGGAATCTGGAAAACATATCGTTGTCTGCGGGGATTTTAACACCGCACATAAAGAAATTGATCTTGCGCGACCAAAAGAAAACGAAAAAATCTCTGGTTTTTTACCAGTGGAACGCGAGTGGATTGATACCTTTATTGAACATGGTTATGTGGATACGTTTCGGCATTTTCACAAAGAACCAAATCAGTATTCCTGGTGGGATCTTAAAACTGGGGCGCGAGCACGAAACGTCGGCTGGCGGATCGATTATTTTTTTGTCGACAAAATTTTTTTGCCTCATGTACGCAATGCATTTATTCTCCCGGATGTTGTTGGTTCTGATCATTGTCCGGTTGGCATCGAGGTATCAGTATAATGGGTGGAGAATCATATGAAAGAATCACTTGATTTTATTTATAAGGAACAAAAAGAACTCTCGAAATTCGGAGGAATCGCTTCACTTCTTGGCTGGGACCAAATGACGTATATGCCACCTGCTGGAGGGGAGGAGCGATCAGATCAACTGTCGTTGATTTCTCGGTTGTCTCATGAACGTGTCATCTCCGATGAGTTCTACGGTCACATCAAAAAACTTGGTGATCCAACCATTTTTGAAACTCTGAAAAAGAACGACAAAGCAGTGGTACAACGCTTGAGACAAGACGTCGACAAAGCACGAAAAATCCCTTCTTCGTTTGTGGAAAAACTGTCGAAAATCACGACGCTTGCCTATATGGCCTGGCAAGAGGCACGAGAGCAAAACAAGTTCCAGCAGTTTGCCCCGCATCTGGAAAAAATCATTGAACTCGAACAACAATATTGCGACTACATGAAAATCCCTGGTCATCCTTACAATAGTCTTCTTGATGACTACGAAGAAGGCATGACTGTTACAAAACTTCAGGAGGAGTTTACGTATCTGAAACCAAAGCTTACTGAGCTTCTTCAGAAGATTACTGCAAGTAAACGATATGAGAATCAGCAAAAACTCACGTTTGTTGGTGATGCACGGAAACAAAAAGAGATATCGCAGCTTATTTTCCAAAAACTTGGTCTTACCACACAGAACGCACGTCTTGATGTTTCTGTTCATCCGTTTACAACGACGATAGGAAACGATGATGTACGCATAACAACAAACTATGCTCATGACAACCCGTTGTTCTCATTTTTTTCAACAGTTCATGAGGCAGGGCATGCGTTGTATGAGCTTGGTTTACCAAAAGATGAGTTGAAAGACACGGTGCTTTCTGATACGCCGTCGCTTGGACTGCATGAATCCCAATCCCGTTTCTGGGAGAACATGATCGCAAGAAGTATGCCGTTTTGGAATTATTTTTATCCGATATTCAAAAAAACATATCCCGATGAGTTACGAACCATTGATGGTGCTACGTGGTATCGGTTAGTGAATCAGGTAAAACCCTCACTCATCAGGGTTGAGGCTGATGAACTCACGTATTGTCTGCATGTGATCCTTCGGTTTGAACTTGAACTTGCGTTGATTGAAGGAAAGATTGCTGTCTCAGAGCTTCCCTCGGTGTGGAATCAGAAAATGAACGAATTTCTTGGCGTTGTTCCACAAAATGATACGGAAGGGGTATTGCAGGATATGCATTGGAGCGGCGGGGATTTCGGGTATTTTCCCACGTATGCGATTGGGACTATGTATGCCGCGCAATTGTTTTATCAACTCACCAAGGAACACCCGAAAGTAACAAATGATATAGGATGGGGTGAATTTTCAACAACATTGCAGTGGCTTCGCACTCATGTTCACTGTCATGGACGGACAAAGACCGCTGAAGAAATCATCAAGAACACCTGCGGGGAAGGGTTAAATGCACAGGTGTTTGTTGCGTATCTTCATGAGAAATATACTCGGTTGTATGATTTTTGAAATAGTTACTTTCTGAGTCAACAGGAGGAGACTTCTCTGCAAACCATAACAAATGTTCGCGATGCCGCTTGTTTTCATCCTTTTATATATAACGAGCATAAAAATTTTTATACAATGATATCATACATATCTATAGTATGCATTTTAGCATTTTAAGGGAAGGAATGAGTAAATATGAAAGCGTTAAGAACTTCAATCATAGTAGTTAGTGTACTTCTCATCAGTACGAGTGTCAGTTGCAGTCTCCTGATCAGAAATAATGCCCCAACCATTGACGTATCCTCTGAGAAGTATGCTGTGCGAGATAGTTCTCCTTTAATCGTCTATTTTATTAATGTCGGGCAAGGTGATTCTATCCTGCTTCAAACACCAGAAAACCACTATATGCTCATTGATGCGGGAACGTACAATACTCCTCAGTATGTTGTGAGTTTTCTCAACAATCATGGGATAACGACCTTGGATGTTTTTGTAGCAACCCATCCGCATGCTGATCATATCGGTCAAGCAGCTGCTGTACTCAATATGTGTAATGTGCTGAGTATCTATCATCCTGGAATGTACTATGATTCAGCTACCTACCGGAATTTTATCACTGCTGCACAGGCAGAAGGATGTCCGATTTACACTGATGATAATGTAAATCCCGGTGATTACATCCCTATCGATGACACGGTAACGTGTCAAATTCTCTATCTGAATAAAAATGCTTCAAATGCGAATGATGCAAGTATTGTGTTAAAAGTCATTTATGGTCAAGTAAGTTTTTTATTCACCGGGGATGCGAGTTCAGCTACTGATTCGGCATTGGTACCTAATTGGGATATCAATTGTGATATCCTCAAGGTTGCTCATCATGGGAGCTATTCTGCTTCTAGTAATTATTTCCTCGATGAAGCAACCCCTGCAGTGAGTATCATCTGTTGTGGTCTGAATAACTCATATGGTCATCCTCATCAAGAAACACTTGATAGACTGAATGCACATAACACCTTAATTTATCGCACTGATCTTAATGGAACGGTGAAGATCACGACAGATGGTAACACCTATAATATTTCCTACGAAACACCAAACAACCCACCGAACACCCCAAGTAACCCGAACCCACCAGATGGATCAACTGGAGTAAGTGTCACTGCGGATCTTAACTGGGCTGGTGGCGACCCAAACCTCAACGATATTGTAACATACGACGTCTACTTTGGAACAACAAATCCACCTTCTCTCGTTGTTCATAACCAGAGTGCTACAATGTATGATCCTGGAACAATGAGCTACAATGCAACCTGCTATTGGAGGATTGTTGCATGGGATAATCATAGTGCTTCAACAAGTGGGCCGGTTTGGAGTTTCACGACTGAGCAGCCTCCGAATAATCCTCCGTATGTTCCTGGTGTTCCGTCTCCGGGTGATGGTGTGTCTGGTGTTTCGATTAATGCGGATTTGAGTTGGGTTGGTGGTGATCCTGATGTTGGTGATTCGGTGACGTATGATGTGTATTTTGAAGCTGGTGATTCAACTCCTGATGTTCTTGTCTCAAATGATCAGTCTGGGGTATCTTTTGATCCTGGGACGATGGGGTATAGTGTCACG
>CAIYYQ010000104.1 GCA_903930505.1 Methanobacteriota archaeon | reverse complement strand
GAGAATCCATCATTATCAGTATCTGCAAGGAACGGATGGGTATATGTGCGATAGAGTTCAGTCCAATCCGAGAGTCCATCGTGATCGGAATCACCATACGTCATGTTTAAGGTTTGATTATCAGGAACATTGAGGAGTACAAAGGAAAGGATAGAACGATTGTTGATAACGATAGGGTTACCAAAATTATCTTCTCTGAATTTCACGGAGAATTCATAGATATCATTATCAGAAAACATTGTTGAAACTACTTTTAAAAGATGGGCATCCAAATAATAATTACGTCCATAGAATATTGAGGATCGACTCGTTTTTGCAGTAGTGGAATAATTATTTGTCTCGTCGTTTTCTAATGATTTTCTATCTTTTTTCCATCCGACATGATCCATTCCGTTGTATGAGGAATTATACCAGAAATGATAGTAAATATTGCTTAAAACAAATGGTTGGTTACAGATAGATTCATCAAACCAGTAGCCCACGAACCATGCACAATATCGCATTGAAATCGTATTCGTTGGGAGTACCATGCGAAGATATCCGGTATCAGTCGTCGTCCCGTCAACCCCTTGATCATGATGCATGCGATCATAGGTATGATTTGTTGGCGTCCGGCAATCGTTTGATTTGTAGGTTGCTTCGTAGAAATACAATGGCGTATAGGCAATATTCAGCGGGTTACAATTCAGTTGAACGTACCGTCTTGTGTATCTCCCATCCATATTAAGACCGGTCTTGTTCCAAAACACAACACGAGAGTTGCCTACGGTATCGTTCGCAACGACATTAAATGACTATCGATACCCTGCCGCAGTTTTAATTTGACCAAGAGTGTTAAATTGCCAATTATCGCCAATGATTCTTCGGAATTTATATGTCCAGTTCGTCCATTTCGTTTCATTAAGCCACTGCAGCCACACCGTGTTCACACCATCGATATCGGTGACGAGACAGTTGATTACCAATGAATTTTCACTCTGCCGTGAATCATTGGTAAAATATCCATCTAGCGAGACTGATCCATCCTCTAAAGGAGGGATATAGTATGGTCCGCCACGGTCCAGTTGATTTCCCGCAAACGTGATGGTTATTGATGGGGGAACGGTATCTTTATCTCCTGTCGGTGATGGTGGAGAATCAAAGGGTCTTGTATTATCTCCATCATGGTCGGAAAGCAGTTGTGCTGAAAAAAGAGGAATACCTGCGGTTAAAACCATGAGGAGTGTAATAAAAAGTACTCTAATTACCATCTTTTTCTTCATGAATAAGTCCCCCAGTAAATTTCTTTGATATCTATAACTAGTATATTTTTTTCTATATAAATGTTTGGCATAAAATCCTCATAAATTATAACTTTCTGAAAAAAAACATAAGAGTGACGTTTTCGCTTATGTATATTCTGTACGGATAAAAAATTATATTGTGTTGTCTACCAATACTTTTTCAAAAAGGAAAAACTCAGTATTATAGAGTTGTTGTTGATGATTATTCGGAATAGTAAATGGTCCACCCATACTTGTATCACTGAACGAAGATGAG
>CAIYYQ010000103.1 GCA_903930505.1 Methanobacteriota archaeon | reverse complement strand
CTTTTTTCTGGTCCAAATAAAATTTGGCTCATAAAAAAGAAAAAACGAAACGGAGGTAAAATATGAAATTCAAAATTTTTAAAAGATACCATATTGTATACCATTCTATATCATATAATACGGGAATAAATGTACAGAATTGTTGTAAAGGGAAGCGGTTATGAGTGAATGTTACAAATGCGGAGTGAGGGAAGCAAAAGATGGTGGATTATGTGATAAATGTGGAAAGGGTGCATATCTAGGCATCTCTTCAGGTTTTGATTTATCAAGACAAGAAGGACTTTCTTTTGAAGAATTCCAGGAAACATACCTAAATGACATTCCAGACGTGCAGGCAATTTCGATGGCCGACGACGAATTAATCCTTTATGAATATTATAAAAAACACGGAATTTTTGTTCCAAATTTGAAACATATTGCGGGTAGGTATGAGCCCGAATATCTGAAAATGAATGAATGGTTTTCAAAGAAATTCTTTACGGTTTTAAGAGAACGAATTTCCCCAATTGATCCCCAAGCATTAAACGAAGATTATTTTTCAGAAGTTGAACGTAGTTTCATACAATTCCGTTCAAAAATAAATAAAATAGTTCTAGATCTTTCTGATGAACGTATATACATTGGTACCGCGGATCTTAACCCCGTAATACTTTTCTTAAAAAAAGTAATTCGTAAACGGGATATCGTACCTGATTGTGTTGATGTAACCGGAAATATCTTCATTCCCGGTAGTGGAATGTTTTTTTTAGAATTATTTGCTACTTTGAAAGATAAAGATATACTTCAGAAAATCCAACAGGATATCAGCAAGATGAATACCGATGACGCTTGGGAATTGATTCGTTCACCTTTGGTTCTTTTAATCCCATGGAATCATCAACAACTCGCATTTGATCAATGGAGTAAAACAGGTAAACGTGGTATAATAGAAATGGCTACTGCAACAGGAAAAACCTTAGTGGGATTAATGGCTGTCGAGTTGTTATCACAATCTAGAGAAAATGCTATTGTTCGTATTTTTGCTCATTCCCAAGCAATTTTAAATCAATGGAGACGCGAATGCATAGAAAAATTAGGGTTAATCGCTGATGTTAATTGTGACTTTACCACACCAATTTCTTGCGGTGGTTTAAAAATATATTTCAACACATTGCAATCAGTATATAAACAGCCTGAGGACTTCCCTTCAGATCTGTTAATTGTAGATGAGGTTCATCACACAGCAGCATTCGAGTATCGAAAAGCATTAGCGATTAATTGTAATTGGAAAATCGGATTATCAGCTACTGTGGAAGGAGAAGTACGTACGAATATTTTAGAAAGAGATCTTGGACCGATTGTCTATCGTTTTTCGCTCTTAGAAGCACTTGAAAAGGGAGTACTGCCCAATTTTGAATGGAAACTTCATACAGTTCATCTTTCCATCCCTGAAGAAAAAGAATTTGAAGATATTTCTAAAAAAATAAGAATGAAATTCTTATCAGTTTCAAATGACCATGTAACAATTAAAAGGATTTCTAAAGAAAAAACTACAATTGAAGATCTCCATGATTTTATTAAAATGACTGAGAAAGCACGATACGAAAATATTCAATTACCCAATGATTGGAGGATATTACAATCATATATACTTCAGAGAAGATGGATCATTCATAGGTCGAGACCAAAACTCGATAGCGCCATTAAATTAGCGAAACAGTATGCCGCTCATAATAAAGTGATTATCTTTGCAATGGACATTGCGACATGCAATACTATTGCATCCGAATTGGAGAAAGAAAATGATAATATCTTTTTAGTTCACTCGGAGATTGAAGAAGACGCCAACAAGCAGATTTTACGATTTAAAAATGTAAAATATGGTGCTCTTATTGGTGCACGTATGTTAGATGAAGGTATTGATATTCCTGATGCTGAAATTGGTATTAATGTTTCATCATCAAAAACAAGATTGCAACTTGTTCAAAGAATGGGTAGAATATTACGGAAGAAAAAAGATAAAAAACCCGTATTTCACCATTATATAGCTCTTCCTAAACCAGAGTATTATTTACAAGAGGAGGACAACCTTACATTTCTTGATGATTTATCGTGGGTACAAGAGACCGCACTGCGAATGGGAGTACATGCTGAGTTGGAACAAGAAGAGGTTCCTTTTGAACGATTGCGGTTAAATGCAGAAGAAATGATCCGAAAAAGATACTTCGATAGGAAACTAACATCATTACCAGGATATGGCACTTTTCGTTTAGACTACGTTTTAAGATTATTTCCGGCATCTGCAAAAAACAACATCATTTCTCAATTGAATTGTATGGAGTCAAACCACAAAATATCAGATGTGGAATGGTCTAATATTCTAAGAAAAGGATTTTGTAAAAATGTAGAGGACCAATTAAATATTCCGGGACATTGGTGGCTTTTGATTCTTGGTAGCAGAAATCCATTGAAAATTAAACAAATCTTTACAGAACAAAACATAGGGTGAGTGAGAGAATGATCTGTAAAATCTGTGGTATATGTGAAACGATGAATCAGTGGACACGACTGAAAATTATGTGATGTTCGCTAAGAACTACTACCGCAATGCCCCCTACGATTGGATCCGTGCCGTGCTTAGATATTATAGGACAAACAATCAGTTTATGGAATAAAGAAAGGGCGTTTTACAGGCCCGAACAATAACTTCGATTTTTAGGAGGTATAAACATATGAAGAAACGATTTTTTAGAAAGGATAAGATATTGGATTGTCCAATTATATTAGATATGAAAACCGCTACTTTTGAAGATATAGCGTTGCATGCGGAGCTGAGACAGCGATTGCAGCAGTCGACGATAGAGAAACGTCTCAGCTACGCCAGGTTCATGCAGAACCATTCAATCCCTATCAATTTCAACAAGCTGGACTACATTGGTTTCATCCATCACATGGACCACCGAGAACGTGTCGAAAAGGCAACACCGACAGCTCTATCCAGTGAATGGAAAACCATGAAGATGTTCCTCAGAGCGTACCATATCGAGAACTGGGACTACAAGCCCCCGCCGGAGCCGAAAAGCAAGATGAGGATACTGCCGTTCCCTGAGACTGTAAAGAAATTCTTTTTCTATGAATACTCCAAGAATCTCTATGAAACAAAACTGTATCAATACATGTTCTTCTTTGGTTTTCTTGTCGGAGTACGGGTGCCCAGCGAGTTTGTTGAACTGAAGGTAAGCGATGTGATATTTGAAGAAAACGATAGAGCGTATCTTATCATCACAGAACCTAAGAAGAATAAATCCCGGAGAACACTGATCCCGGAGCGGATCATCATGACGTCACCGAATAGTAAGTCTCTGAAGAACTGGATTAATGTCTGGCGGCCCATGGTTGCACATGAACATTCTGGCGATGCCTTGTTTTTACGACCTGATGGTTATCCTTTTACATCAGCGTGTCTTCGGAAAAAACTCAGTAAACACGGCAAGAAGATCTGGAGGCATTTCCAGCCATATGATCTGCGTCACTGGTGTGCTGTTGCTCGTTTAATCAAAACCAAGGTGGATGTAGGGATATTTGATTGTTATTCCGTGAAGAACTGGCTTGGCCATGAAACGATCAAAACAACCGAGGTGTACATCAAATACGCGGAACAGTATTATCGGGAGCTGCCTGTTGATTGGATTGCTTATGTTACGAGGAAGCGAAAAGGATATAGGTAGATATCGAAATTTACTTTCAGTGATCTCTCCTGTAACTATATATTGATGGAACACGTAGATAATATAATGTTTACTCAGGTGAGATTACAATTCGATAACGAATTAGATGATACAATGAAAATGTTACAGAATCCAACGGATGCATTTAATCAGCTAGCAATTGGTAGTGTGGATGACAGGACTCGATGTAGATTTCCTAGTTCGACTTTGTCAATTGAGTTTAAAAATATGTTGGCTTTGAATGGTGAGGTAAAACCTGTTTTCTCCAATTTGGCAGATGGATCGATCATTACGTTATTTGATAAGACTCCGTTTCCAAAGAAAAAGGATGATGTAATCTGTCCGCATTTTGTTGAGTTGAAATGGGCGAATGGTTGCAATTTTGATTGTGCTTGGTGTTATTTGAATGGAACGATGCGATTTCGACCTGGAGGTAAACAACCTTATTTCAAGGAGAAAAACAAAGTTCTTACCCATGTTAAAAAATACCTTGAACAGATTGATTTTCCTTCCTTGTTGAATTCTGGTGAGTTATCTGATTCTTTAGTGTTTGAAGGTAATGGTTCTGCGCTATCGAAATTGATTATTCCATTGTTCAAACAACAGGATATGCATAAGTTGTTGGTACTGACGAAATCCACCAATATACAAAAGATTTTATCTTCAAAATCACAGGAGTGTACAATTGTTAGCTTCAGCATCAATTCATTTGATGTCGCAAAACGATGGGAGAAAAAAGCACCAAGTCCAAAACAGCGGATACAAGCAGCGAAGAAATTATATGATGCTGGGTACACAATTAGGATGCGTTTGGATCCGATTGTTCCGGTAGAAAACTGGGAATATGGATACAAGGAAGTTATTGACTATCTTTTCGATCATCTTGTACCTGAGAGAATCACACTTGGTTCGCTACGGGGATTGCAAAGCACGATAAATCACTCAAAGGACAGAAGTTGGGTTACGTATCTGAACGAAACGTCAAATTGGGGGAAAAAAATCGGTTTTGAAACCAGATATAAAATGTATAAAACGATGATGGCGTACCTCAAGAGACGATATAAGTTTACCAATGTTGGTTTGTGTAAAGAAACAATGGAAATGTGGGATAAATTAGGCATGAATTACCAGGATATAAAATGTAATTGTATTCTATGATTTATTTAGGTGAATTCATTGGTGAAGGGAAAACTGCGTAAAAGTGATGAAGAATTCTTTGATGAAAGGATTCGTTTTTTTCTTGAAAATGGTTCAACATTACAGCAAATCTGTCCTACGTGTGTCGATGAATATAATGATCATTCTCTATTGAAACTTATCAGTATAATGTACTGGATTGGTATTTTTTCTCATATAGCCCACAGACAGCTTCGAGATAAACATAATTATCGAATTGCATATGTTGATTCTATGGCCGGTAGCGGTGTTACAATGGCAAAACGAGCTAATGATTATTTTTGTGGAAGTTGCCCAGGTGCACTTTTATCTGCTATGAAAAACAATTGTCCTTTTGATATAATGATTGCGGTGGAAATCAAACCTGATAAAGCAGAGGCTCTGAAACAAAGAATTAATACAATATCACCGCAATCTAACATGACGGTCTATACAAAAAATATTTCAGAAATATCACAAGCTATCGCTCAAGAATTGCAAAACAAAATAATTTCGTATATTGTCATAGATCCTCAAGCACTTCAAGGAATGACTTGGGCTGGCATCGGTCCTCTTTTAAAATGCAAAGGAGATGCAATGGTTACCTGGTTCGAAGCGGAAGCTTGGCGTTTAAAATGCGCAGCGAACTCTTTAAAAGAGCATCAAGCAGCAAAAGCAAGTAGAGAACGCTTAACAGAATTATTTGGTGACGAAGAATGGAAAAACATTCAAACCGCAGAGGGATTAACTGATTTATTTATTAATAGAGTCATCCATGAATGTGGTAAAACTGCATGCGCACAAGTGAAAATTCCTCGTTCAGACGGCGGTTATTATTGGATGATTCTTTTCACAGGTAATCCCAATAATCCGCAGAATCTTGTCGATGAATGGAAAACGAATGTTGATCGACGGATAAAATCAGCGTACGGACGTGGAATTCCTTCATTGTTAGATGTTAAAGCAGGTAGAAATACCTCTTTAAAAGACTGGGAATAGACAATAATTTTTACTGTTATTCTACAAATCGTCTTTATTATATTCTTGGCCGAGTTGTAAAAAAGAAATTATATGGCTTCTTCCAGTTTCTAGAGAAATACTGTTGTAACTTTGATACCTTTTTTATTTAGGTGAGCTGACAGGAGTGATTTAAACAGTTTATTGTGTGTTTCGTATCGCAGATGGAGGAGTTCGTGAACGATGGCTGTAGATCGTTCTTCAATTGTTTTATTGAGGAGAGCGTAGGAGAACGTGAGTCTGCCTTTGCTAGAGCAGCTTGCCCATTTTCGTTTCATTTCTCTGACGTGGATTTCATTTGGTTCTACACCGATTTCTTCTGCCCAGGTTCGTACCTCTGTTTTGAAGTCATGCACTGGAATCATTCTTCACCTCCTTTCAGCATTTTGACAATTTTGTTGGTAAGCTCTACTGCCTTTTTTGGTTCGATTTGTGATTTGGTAAAGACCTTGAGAATTTCTTGCTTGAATTTCCGTTCATGTTCTTCACTTGTTTTCCAGTGTGGATAAGTTTCTAGTATTTTTTTCATTGAAGTTGCTTTTTCTTCTCCGAAAGCTACTTGTTCTTCTTTAAGAAGCCAGTATGTAGAGAAAACATCTTTTGACATGTTTTTTTCTGTTTGTTCTTTTTTTGCTTCGTTGATATTATTAACGATGTCCTTGAGGTCGTCGAGAGTTTGTTGAGTGTCTTTTTGTCGTTGTTGATAGAGAAGTGAAACGAGTTCTGCTTTTTCTGCTATTGATCGGAGATACGGCTGTGTATTACCTTCTTTTTGTGCGGTGTTGTTGATGCTTCTTAAGAGATTGAAGATTTTTTCCGTGTCGGTTGCAGTTTCTTTTTCCAGTTTTTTTAGGGTGTGTTCATCGATTTCGTAGATGTCGATGGTGGATTTGATGACTCCGCTTTTGGTGTGTTCTTGGACGAGTTTTGCGGTTTTTCGTGCGAATTCTTTATCGGTGATGATTCCTGGTTCGTAGGCTTCTTTGAGGATTTTATAGATGCGAGCGATTGTGTCAAAGGATTCGATATAAGGTCTGAGGAATGCATCAGGTGAAAGGATTTCGTAGATATCAGAGAGCTCATGAAAGAAAGAGTAGAAGTCTTGTCGTGTTTGCTCGTCTCTGAAGTGGGTGAGGAGTGCTTCGACTGCTTTATCCTTGGTTTTTCCTTCGATAAGGGTGAGGTAGGTGATTTGTCCTTGTTTTATTAGTGTGGTGAATCGTTCTTTTAACAGTTGGATATCGTCGATGACGCCGGTGATGTCCCCTGAGTCAAAAGCCAAGGCTTTCTCAAGGTTGTCGAAGATACCGACGAAGTCAAGGACGAATCCTGATGGTTTCTTTCGTCCATCTTTGTCTTCGTAGGGTCGATTCACTCGTGCGATGGCTTGAAGGAGAACATGATCTCTCATGGGTTTATCCAGATACATGCAGTAAAGAATTGGTGCGTCGAATCCGGTGAGAAGTTTTTCGGTGACAATAAGGATTTTTGGGAGTTTCTCTGGGTTTCTGAACGCTTTTCGGATACGTTTTTCTTTTTCCTCGGAGAAGTGGTATTGGGATAGTTCTTCGGAATCGTTTGCTGCAGGACTGTAGACCACCTCTGAATATTCCTTTGGAAGGTATCGATCAAGTTCCTTCTTGTAAAGTGCACATGCTTCTCGATCGACAGCAACGATGAAAGCTTTGTAGCCCATGGGTTCGACGTATTCGGTGAAGTGATGGGCAATGAATTGGGTGACTTTCTGGACACGTTGTTTGTTTTTCAGCATGTTTTTGAGAGTCACTGCTTTGTCAAGGATACGGTTGAGGGTGTCGATGTCGCTGATACCTTCTGCTTCGGCGAGGTTAAGGAATTCTTTTTCAAGGATTTCTTTTTCTGGTCGAAGATCATTTGGTGCGAGGGTGTAATGGAGTTTGACGGTAGTTCCGTCTTCGATGGATTCTGCGATTCCGTATTTGTCCAGGTAGCCATAGGGTGGGTCATCTTTGCCAAAGACAATAAAGGTCCCTTTCCCTTGGTGTGATCGGTCAATGGGTGTACCTGTGAATCCGAGGTATGTAGCGTTTGGGAGTGCACCCATAAGGTAGTTACCAAGGTCGCCACCAGTAGTTCGATGTGCTTCGTCAACGAGGACAAAAATGTTTTTCCTTGTATTGATGTTTGCTGGTAATCCTTCGAATTTGTGGATCATGGAAACGATGAGTCCCCGTGTATCGTTCTCAAGGAGTTCTTTGAGGTGTTTTTTGGTTTGGGCAACTTCGACGTGTTCAATTCCAACAGAGGAAAGGTTGCCGAAGAGCTGTGATTCAAGTTCGTTTCTGTCGACAAGCATTATGACGGTTGGGTTTTCTAGTTGTGGTTTTTTAAGGATTCGTTGTGCTGCGATGATCATAGTGTAGGTTTTTCCGCTTCCTTGGGTGTGCCAGATGAGTGCTCTGGTTTTCTTTTTGTCTGTTGCTCTGGTGAGAAGTTTGTCGACTGCTCTGATTTGGTGTGGCCTGAGAACGATTTTTTCTAACGTGTCGTCTTTTCTGGTGAACATGATGAAATGAAGAAGAATGCTGGTAAGTCGTTCTTGATCGAAAAAGGTTTTTACAAGATGTTCGTAGTTTTGTGCTTGGGTTTCTGTTTTCCAGTTGAACACGGATTTTAGGGAGAGGCTCCAGGTGGCTGCGTAGAGGAAGTTGATGATGTTGGTTGCAGTGTAAAGTTGGAACAAGGTCATGGCTTCGGGTGTTTCTCGGTGGTAGCGTCTGATTTGGTCGATTGCTTCACTAACGATGGATTCCCTGGTTGCATTTTGTCCAATGAATTTGGCAACTGCTTTGGTTTCGACGAATACGATAGGGATGCCGTTGATGAGGAAGACGACATCGTAGCGGTTGGTGTGGGTTCCATTAGTGTAGACGAACTCATCGGTTACCTGATAGGTATTATTAGTAGTGTGTTCGTCGATAATTGTGATGTTCCGTTCTCGTTTTTCTTTTGGTAGGAAGACGGTTTTAAGTCCTTTGAGGTATTCCCATGATTCAAGGTTTCCTTCGATACGTGCAGGGAGCCGTTCGATGCGTTTAACGAGATCGTCGATCATGAGGTTGTCAATGAAGTCTGTGTTGAGTTTGATCATTTGGTTGGTGAAGATTTCTTTGAAGATGAGCCCATTGCGTCCACCACGAAGTCTAAGTGCTTCATCTGGTTTGATGTAGTCCCATCCAATATCACAAGCGTATTGAATGAGAGTATTTTGCACTGATGATCTTTCTGTTCCTAACTTCGACATGTTATTTCTTCAATCCCAATTTCTTTTGTTCTAACCGTTCTAGTTCTATTATATCTTGACCAAAATCTTTGAGCAGTTTTCGAGCCTGCGAAATGTTCTTTTCAAGAGATTTTTCATCGATTATTGCAAACTGAATTCGATGGGTTTGATGAATATTTGATTGGAATCCTACTCCAGCTAATTGGAGACCAATATTACCTGCTTTATCTTTTCCTGTTGTTACAGAAATATCAAAATGAAATTTCCCTTCTATTGAATAGCCATCTTGAAGTCCTTTTTTTATTTGTTCTATGCTTTGAGTAATAAATTCTGAAATTTCATTATTAGTTTTTTTCATTTGGAATCACCAAATCATTTACTCGTATTTTCGCGGTCATAAGATTGTGAAGCATAGATTTAAACAGTTCGTCAAGAGAGTTCTTTTTAATTACTTCAGCACTTATTTTTTTATCGATATTCGTGAGAATAGATACGATTTTTTCTTGGTCACTGATGATTGGTAAAATAATTGAAATTCTATCCAGATCGTCTTGATTGATAGTTACTTGAGAAACTGCTGCTCTAGTCATTAATCTAATCTGTTTAAGATAAAATGGAGTTTGAATATAATATGAAATGTACTCAGGTAATACCATTTTTTCATTGAGTCTGACTCTTATATTTTTACTTTCAAAGGTAGCCGGACCAATATCGGTTAGGAGTACTCCTGCTTTTCCGACTAAATCATTACTGTTTACTCTGTTAATAAGAAGATCTCCTTGTTTAATACCAAAAACATCGAGTTCTTTTTTTGTCACATTCAATAGCGGAGAATTGAGAACATTAACACGACCATCAACTATGTTATACATTCGAATACTGGGATAACCATTACCATAAAATTCATTTTTTTTATAAATGCCATTCTTGTAGGATAGGGAAATATCTTTTAACTTAACAATTTTATAATCATCCTTAATTTTCCCTATTTCTGTGTTCTTTGTCTTAATTTTACCAGCAGTACCTAAACTTACTGGTCCATATGTAAACAAGTGTTTCATCATTGCTTTTTTCAATTTATGCAGTGCGTTGATGATATGTTCTGTTTTTTCTTTAGTAAATTGAATAGTAGATAAAACATATGCAATTTTATATTGTTCTGAGGTGGGAGGTAAAAATAAAGGTATATTACCAATAATCTCCTTATTTAAACCAGATCTATCTTTATCACCAGTTAAATTTCTTATGTAAGAATAAAGGTTTGATAAATAATAGTGCAAAAATTCATAAAAAAGTCCTTTTTTAGGAATCAAACAAACAACAGATTGATTGCAGGTACATTCTGTCTCTAAAATTGCAGTCGTACCTCTTGTTTTACCACGACCGGCTAGTGCAATAACAACAGAATTCTTTGGTAACCATTTTGCATTTGAATTATCAAGACCTTTTCTTGATATAAAAGTATTTACAGATCTTATTCTATTGCCCTGAATTTCACCTGATTTCATCCATGGAATTTCAGGAGGATCCCAATATATTTTAACTTCGGTTTTTGGTGTTCCTCCAGTCGCAATCTCACAATAATTAATTATTTTAGTTTTTTCCCAATCTGTCGGAAAAAAGCCTAACTCTGTTTGGTTAAATTTTTTCGATTCAGTACTTAATTTTTGTTGCATTTTATTCAAAACCCAACAGTTTTAAAACCTCTTTTAATTTTTTATCTGTTTTTTGTCGATCTTCTTCTGCTTCTTTAACCAAAACGACTGCTTCGTCCAACGGTAATGTATCATCCCTACTGTTCTGTGCTACATAGCGAGATGGACTCAAATTGTAATCATTCTTCGCAATTTCCTCTGTTTTAATGATCTTGCTGATGCCTTCTTCATCTTTCCACTGGTGATAAATCTCTGAAACATTTGTTATAGTCCGTTCGGGTAAGAAATTTTTTGGTCTTCCCTTTTCAAACAACTTCGATGCATTGATCAGCAATACTTCCCCTTTGTGTTTCTTTTGCCTGTTAATCACTAAAATAATCCCTGGCCCCGTCGTATTATAAAACAGATTTTCAGGAAGCAAGATAACCATCTCTGTCAGATCTTGTTCTACAAACTTCTTCCGGATATCCCGCTCACGACTACTCCCTTGATTCCCTGAACCACGAGACACCGCACCAGTATCAAGAACAATAGCCATCCTTCCCTTCTTGTTCAATGATTTGAACATGTGCTGAATCCATCCCCAATCAGCAGTACTCGACGGAGGATACCCAAACCCAAATCGAACATACGGATCATTCTCATACATGCTCTGCGGAAAATCCTGATTCCACATCGGATTCGCAACCACAATATCAAACATCCGAAGCCCGCCATCTTTTGTCTGAAATGCAGGCCGAGTCATCGTATCTCCTAAAGCAACATTTGCCTCCATCCGATGAATAAACATATTCATCTTTGCCATCGCATATGTATTATGCAAACGCTCCTGGCCAAAAAAATTCAGGGGTTTGATCTTCGTACCAACACCAAACGTCTGTTTAAAACGCAAATACGTTTTTATCAAAAGCCCGCCAGAACCAAGACAGGGATCATACACCTCTTCGCCCTCCTTGGGATCCACAAGATACGACATTAATATCGCAACCTCTTTTGGAGTATAGAACTCTCCAGCACTCTGGCCAGATCCTTCTGCAAACTTCCTCAACAAATACTCATACGCTCGTCCGAGAATATCAGGTTCAACATCCTTCAAACCAAGTCGATACTTATTCAACACATCAATGAGCGTCTTTAACCGATCATCACTCACAACCCGCTGACCAGACGCAGTTTCATTGAAATCTTTGATATCAATTACTCCTTGTATTTTTGGATTTTCTCGTGCAATAGCTCGTACTGCATCGGTTAAAAATTCTCCATGTTTCGAACTCTGCTTCAGTATCTCGGTCCATCGTGCATGCTTTGGGACATAGAACCAGACAAGAGAGTGATCTTCCTCAACTAACTCCTCAGCGGTTTTCAGATTTTCGTACTCCTCAGAAAGCCGTGTGATCTCATCATCAAACACATCAGACAATCTTTTTAAAAAGATTAAAGGAAGAATATAATCCTTATACTTCGGAGCATCAATCTCACCACGGATCTTGCATGCTGCTTCCCAGAGCCAGGTTTCTAATGTTTTGACATCGAGTGTGTTGTTCATCGTTGTTCCTCCTCCAAAGATAGAACTGGTAACTATGAATCACTTAATAAACATAAAGCTTAAAAAGAGTAGCGTACAGTAATATATAGCACAAATTTCAATGAAGCATTACCTATGCATGGAGAAATCTGTGAACAAAATCTTAAGGAAGGTAAATATATGAGAACCCGAAGAATAAAAAGAACATTCTTCATCGCGGACAGGGGTAGATTCATATCCGGTGGCATTAGTAAAAGACACGGTCCATATTTATCTATAGGATACAGAAAAGGTCCTGTAAAAGTAAAAACATCGATTGGATTACAGGGACACAAGGCAAGTGTTTCAGTAATACCTCGGAGAAGAACCGAAGTCGGTATTGAAAGAAACTTTACTGCTCATCAAACTAATGTCACCCTAAGAAATAAATCAAAGAGATATGACATTCCAGTTTCAAATAAATAATTGATAAATAG
>CAIYYQ010000102.1 GCA_903930505.1 Methanobacteriota archaeon | reverse complement strand
AAGGGCGGTTTCAATTCAAGTTACACCAACGTTCTTCCGCTTAATCGTTTCAGTGCTTCCAAATAGAGAGCCGAAGTTTTTAGAACGACATCGATTGGTAATTTTGGCGGAGGCGGTTTTTTATTGAAATTAATAGAAAGCAGATAATCACGAACAAACTGCTTATCAAAACTTAGCTGAGACTTCCCTGGCATGTATGTATCCGCAGGCCAAAACCGAGAAGAATCCGGAGTCAACGCCTCATCGATGAAGATAATTTCGTTTTTTATCATTCCAAATTCAAATTTTGTATCTGCAATGATAATTCCTTTTTTACGTGCATAGGCTGCTGCTTTTTCGTAAATACTCAACGAAATCTCCTGTAACTGCGTTGCAATCCGATCACCAACAAGCTCCTTCATCTTTTCAAATGAGATATTGATATCATGACCGCTCTCGGCTTTTGTAGACGGAGTAAACAACGGCTCATCAAATTGATCAGATTCCTGCAATCCTGAAGGCATCTTCACCCCGCAGACCGTGCCATCATTTTTATAGGATTTCCACGCTGAACCTGAGATATACCCACGGATGATACATTCAATGGGAATAACCTTTGTTTTTTTCACAAGCATACTGCGATACAGTAGTTCATCTTTGAACGCATGAAGTGTTTTTGGGAAATCACGTAATTCTGTGAAAATAACATGATTTGGTACAATGTCCTTGGTGTAATCAAACCAGAATTTTGATAGTTGTGTAAGACAAATCCCTTTTGTTGGTATCGGATTAGGTAATACAACATCAAACGCAGAAATCCGATCCGTCGTCACAATTAAAAGATGATTCTCATCGACTTCGTAGATATCGCGAACCTTGCCTTTATTCAGATGCTTCAATGGTAAATTTGTTGTCGTCACAATATTGGCATGCATACAAATTCTTCCCCTTTATTTTATAGGATTTTAGCTCCAGGTTTCACTGGTTTATCTGTAACCACCTTATTTTGTTTTGTTTTAAGTGGTTTTCCGTTATACACCGCTTCAGATTTTTCATTTACAGTCATTTTAATCTGCTTGAATTCATCAAATTCAACTAAAGAAGCTGGTTCACGAGCTATTCCTTCAACAAAAATCTCTGTTCCTGGAGAAGCATCCTTTGGATACAATAATGAAACAATACCATCGTTATCCTCTGCAGCTAGAAGCATTCCTTTGGATTCAACTCCTCGAAGCAATGCTGGTTTCAGATTCGCAACAAGCGCAATGGTTTTTCCTGTGATCTGCTCCTTTGTATAAAATGGTTTCATTCCTGCAACAACCACACGTTTACCGAGAGGACCCAGATCAACATAAAGGATGTAGAGTTTTTCGGCCTGTGGGTGATTTTTTGCTTCAAGGATTTTTGCAACGCGTAAATCCAGTTTTGAAAACGGATCAGCCTCGATGATAACGTCTTTGAGTATAAGTTTCTTAAACAATGGTGATGGGTTCTGAAGCAATGCTTCTTCTTGAAGTTCTGACAATGCATCGTCCCAATTTACTCCATCTATGGAACCAGGATGACCAAGGAGCTTCCAAAGCATATTTGATGAAAAAGGCAAATACGGCGCCATATAAACCGCTAACGCTTGTGAAATTTGAAGACACACATATAGTACAGTTCCACATCTTTCCTTATCTGTTTTTATAAGGCTCCATGGTTTTTCATGATCAAAATACACGTTTCCATACTGCGCAAGATTCATTACTGCACGAAGCCCTTTTTTAAACTCACATTTTTCTATTGATTCACCAACAATTTTATAGGTTTTTTCAATTTCTTTGAACGTTTCTTTGTCCGAGGCTGTAAGCGATCCTTTTTTTGGGATATGGCCATAGTTTTTATATGTAAAACTCAACACCCGATGAATGAAATTTCCATAGGTGCCAACGAGTTCATCATTGTTTTTCGCGATGAAATCAGCCCAATTCCAGTTCGCATCCTTATTCTCTGGCATATTAATCGAAAGGTAATAACGAATAGTATCAGCATCAAATTGTTTCAAGATATCAGGAACCCATATACCAACCCCACGGCTTTTTGAGAACTGTTCCCCCTGAAGACACAAATATTCATTCGCTGGGATATCATACGGAAGATTTAATGATTCATCATAACCCATAAGGATCGACGGCCATATCAGCGAATGGAATGGAATATTGTCTTTTGCCAAAAAATAATAATGTTTTGCTTTTGGGTCTTTCCACCAATGCTCCCATTTCTTTGGATCACTATGGTTTTTTGCCCATTCTTTACTTGCAGAAAGATATCCAATGACTGCGTCAAACCAGACGTATAATCGTTT
>CAIYYQ010000101.1 GCA_903930505.1 Methanobacteriota archaeon | reverse complement strand
CCCCACACACCAAACAGATGGAGAGGACGGCGGATGTATTTTGCAGTGAAGAGAATTGTGAGGAGATCAAGAAAACCGCGATAAAATTTTCCAACCGTGTATTTCGAATGGCCGTACTTTCGCGGATGATGTTGAACAATTTTTTCGCCCACCCGAAATCCCGCCTGATGTGCCAAAATAGGAATGTAACGATATAAGTCGCCGTAAATTTTCAATTCCTTTGCTACTATTCTTCGATATATTTTCAATCCGCAGTTCAAATCATGAATGCGTAATCCTGTCATTTTACTTGTGATGGTATTGGCAATCTGCGAGGGTAATGTGAAAATGAAAGAATCTTGCCTTTTCTTTTTCCACCCCGATATTAAATCGTAGGAATCACCGAGCATTTCTATGAGTGACGGGATTTCATTCGGGTCATCTTGCAAATCAGCATCCATGGTGACGATATATTCACCCTGTGCTTCTTTGAAGCCTGCAGAAAGTGCAGCAGATTTTCCAAAGTTGCGCCGGAACCGAATTGCTTTAATAATAGTAGGATATTGACTATGCAGTGCAGTTAAGACCTCGAACGACCTGTCGGTACTACCGTCATCCACGAAGATAACTTCATACGACTTCTTCAATCGCGGCATCGTCTCGTTTATGAGTGTGAATAACTCGCGAAGAGATTCTTCTTCATTCAGAAGAGGAATAATAATGGTAACTTGCGGAATATGGTTTGCGTTAGATTGTTTTATCTTTTGCTTTGCCATCGGTATGTTCACCGGTGTTCGTTTTTGATTTTCGAATTAAAGTAACGGAAAAACGAGCAATATGCAAGGTTGGGAATGGGAAGGGGTTGCATCCATTTTAGTGGGGGGAAGGGCTTGCTCGCAGATGTTGAGTTTGTGCATTGAGATATCTAGTTCGCAAAGCAAGGAGATTATTCGCTCCTTGGCAAGACCATCTCATTCCTTGACGTTTCATACGTTTCTTTACCACCAGATCAGCCATTTTCTCGATGACACCAGAGCCGTGAATCTCATGGGGTTGATAACGTATGCCATCAAGATTTCCTTCGACATACTGACAAAATGCTCGAAGCTCGTGAGCGTGTTGTTCATCCGATGGATGCAATTGTCTGAGATACTCCAATGCAGTGCGTGGTAGTCCTGCCATCACAAAACTCATAAATCGTTTATATTGATGATCCACCAGCACCGTCCCAGCTTTCTCTTTCAGATGATATAAATCTAACGTATAGCGGCTTCCTGGAAAGACCGCTTGTCGCATCGTGCCAATCCATTGCGCTCCATCACTTAATACGTGCACAGGATCATCGCTGCGTAAGCCTGCACTTCGACAGTGAGCATACCAGTGCTCTGCAAATCCATCGGCATCTTCCACTTGGGCATAGACACTTCTCTCACATGTTGCCCGACGACGAGCACTCAGCTGTCGTGTTCCCCGAAACATCACTCCTAGCTTGACCTCCATCCGATGTCGCCCAAAATCATCAAGCATCCCTCGCTCACGACTTGCTATCAAGGTTCCGTCTGCTTCTATCACTGCCGGGCGTGGCTGGTGCGAGGGCTCTGATGTCGTGGCCGCCTTAAATATCTTCCGTCGTTCTGCTTCCTGACGCGCTCGTTCTTTTCTGCCTTCTTCCTGAATGATCTTCCACAGCCGCATCCGGGATATCTGCATCCCCCACTGTTCCTGCAACAACGTCGCGCTCCAAGCATAGGAACGCTCAATGGCTAATCGCATACACCGTCTCTGGGCGTGAGGTGTTTCTCGTCCTATGCCATAGAGATCTCGTAAGGGATAGATACTATGACCGTTCTTGTTCCGATATCGATGCACTTTTACTCGTATCTTTCCCACACCACTCAAAATCGTTCTCCAAACCAATCCTTTGTTTGCATATCCCCCCCACTCCAATACCTCTTGTGAGGCCTGACGATCCAGACCTTCGATATACGCTCGCAACTCGTGTCGCTGCTCTTCTCGATGTCGTTCTTCCAATCCTATTTCAAATCTGTTGACTTCTTCTTCGTACTTCCGTAGCTTTTCTCTGTCCAATCGTATGTTCATAAGGGTTTATCTCCTGAGCTGGTCCATCGGTTTCTCGCCTTTGTTCCATCTTAGAATAAACCCTTCTTCTTTTCAATACCCACCCCACTTATACGGATACAACGTGCAGTCACAATACGCAGAATCAGGTCATCACCATCTGAGTGATGATAGGTAAAAAGTCGAAACTATTAACTCTTCTGAGTGTGTTCCTTTCCTTTGGTTTTAAAATCTTTCATTGATTCTACTTTCAAGGTATTGCCATCTATCCTGCCCACAACTTCCACTTTGATATTGTCTTCTTTTTTCGTGGCATTCAGGTAATCAACGGCTTTTTTATCTCCTGCATCATCAAACTTGTAAAATTTGCCTCCTGTAATAATTCCGAAGCCGTTCGCTTTGCAAGCATCGTCAAGCGAACAATCCTTTGTATGTTTTGCGGCTTTTGCATCGGACTTTTTTACATCATTCATGACCATTCCCTTTGCACAATTTCGATCGACCAAATAACCAACCAACGAGCGGGAGTCGTTAGATAATCCTTTTACGGTATTTTTATTTTGTGCTGAAATAAATGTGATGATGAATACCATAAGCATAAAAACTATGAATACTTTCTTCATGTATATTTCCAATAAAATAATCCGAAATACGATTTAGATAGTTTGTTTGAGCTTGATGAGAAATTCCTTTGCGGATGCGTACCCAACGATGCGGGATTCAATTGATTCTTTTCCGTCTGCCCTGATAAAGATGATCGTAGGAACGCCGGAGACATTAAACTTCTTTCGCAGCAGTTCAGCTTCTGG
>CAIYYQ010000100.1 GCA_903930505.1 Methanobacteriota archaeon | reverse complement strand
CGACCCAAGAAAAAGATTTAGTACCAGACGAAGAACGCTTTATAAGTGAATATGCCCGCAAACAACTGGGGACAGATCTTGTTTATGCTGTCAGGTTTCCGATCGAGGTAGGAAAGTTTTATCATAAATTCGACGTTGATGACGGTACGGTTCTTTGGGGTGATTTATTGTTCCGTGGCACGGAACTCGCTACGGTACCGCTTCGCGAGAACAATTACGAGAAAATGATTGAACAGATGAAACAAGCAGGACTTGATCTTGACCACGAAGGTTTTAAATACTACTTGCAGGCTTTTAGGTATGGGCTGCCTGTTCATGGCGGATGCGGATTTGGAATCGACCGTTTAACGCAAAAAGTAATTGGTTTGGCAAACGTCAAAGAAGCTTGCCTATTCCCACGCGATATTAATCGTCTAACTCCTTAGTTTATTATATGGACAATACACGCATCACGGATCAATATCCAACAGACAAGGCCGTCAACAAACAACGGCATTTTTTGGCTGTTTTTTTCCTGTGGGCTTTTAACCTATACTCCGTAATCCCTCCAGTAGCTTTTTTAAAACCTTTTTCGTCTTTAGATACAAACCCATTTTAACCACAAACTACCATATTACAACCATGCTAATGTTTCTCCGATAATGTTATATAAACATTTCTGTTTTATTAGTCTCTGCGAATAGACTTATTCCCTACGACGAAAATGCAATTTTTAAATCGATAAATACACCCAGACAGAGGTTTTTTTTACGTCCGCCAGACTGCAAATGTGTACCGAGTGGACAGTGAAACCTATTGGAAAATGAAAAGGATTTGCAGAGGCATCTTTGCTTGTTCTGCTGAACACCGAGAAAAAAAGATGTACACAGAAGCCTGTTGAATTCCTGCCTCAATGTTTCAAAAAACCCTTACGCTTTCTGCTCGTTGAAACCTCATCCAGAGCTATCTGTTCCATGATGGATTTAATAACGGATTTTGGGATCCCATCTCTGAAATATTTCTTCCGATCCGGATCGTCCTTGAACTCCAGGTTAATCTGAATCCACAGGTTGTACAGGAGAATCGCTTGAATGTACAAGAAAAGCCGTGCGGCATCATGCAGGGAATGTGTTTTCGCTTCGAAATCACCAATATCGCGATACCCGACTTCTATACCCCATCGTTTTTTATAAAAAAGAGCGATATGTAAAACAAACTGCTCTAAAGACTCGTTTTTATTTGGATAAAGATCAGTGAAGAAGCTGAGAAATCCTTTTTTCACCAAGGGATATTTTATCCCCTGTTTTTTCAACCACTCTACATTGATACTAACAAGATTCACAGCAACAGTACGCTTCTTACATCCTTTAACATACTCAAACTCTACATGATAACTCCTATCATTTTCTTCACAGTCTTCTACAATAGCTTTTACTTTTTTATCTTTGTCAGCACGTACCACAAAATGCTTCCTGGTTTCTTTGAACATCCGCATATCATCAACACCATCGAAACCCCCATCAGCAACAATCAATGTTACTTTAGAGCCTGTTTTAGATTCTGTTTCCACTATAAGATCTCTAGCAGTAGCGGTTCTATTCTGCAACGGTAAAAAACGATCAAACGCAAGAACATACGTTGGTTCATCTTTCATCTTTATGTTCTGAAGCGTCATATATTCATGAGCATAACAAGCACCATCTTTAGGTTGTGTTCCAATAACCGTTCTGATATCGGAACACATCCGTTTCCGTTCCTCACGGAACGAGAGCTTGGTATATCGGTACACATTGTGGGTGTCAAGTGCAACGACAAGATCTGGTTTCAGTTCACCTCGCTCCACGGCAACCTGTATGATATGATCATTGGCTTGTATCCCCTCATGCAGCACCTCAGCAGAACTCCGATGATAAATCCGATCCATGGCCGTCTCACCTGTCTGGCAGTTATATCCTCTAAGTCGCATATTCATCGCCTCTGTCTCTACATAGCTGTTTCGTATACCTGCCATAGCAAACAACCGAATGCTTTCCCGCTTGGAATATGTTGGGTATTCCGGCATGTCAAACGTGAAAAACGCTGAGACAACATCACAATATCTTCCCTTTACACATTTTTGAATCTTGTTACCCATCTCTTGTAATGACAATCATGCATCCCGTCCCTACAAAAAGAAAAATACGTTTTTTCTATAAAAAGACGCCGGGGAAGGTTCTCTAGAGAAATACCCATTCGCAGAGACTAACAAAGTCGTAAGCTTTATGTAGACAAGAAGCGTATAAAGTATTGTAGGAAGGCCATAGATGGCGATAAAAACAAAAATCTATGTTGATACTTCAGTAATTGGCGGAATATTCGATAGTGAATTTGAT
>CAIYYQ010000099.1 GCA_903930505.1 Methanobacteriota archaeon | reverse complement strand
TTCTGATGTATTCAACTTCTTTGTACCAACTCATAGAAACCACAAGAAGCCAAATACATGATTCTCATAAAAAGCTAATGGGCCTTATTATCATCAGCAAATAGGTGTTTATAAATCTACAAAAAATAAAAAGGAAAAGAGGACCTTAAAAAAATATACATTATTAGGCTTTGCACACAAATGGGGGGATTTATGTGCAGAAATCAGATTTGCACATAAATTATTTAAGTATATAAAGATATACATAAAAAGATATATAGATTAATCGCCTGATAAGTAAAACTGATTATTTACCACCAATTCCATTGTTTATTGGATGCATAAGTGGGTCGTGGTCCATTTCTCCAGATCCACCAGAGATCATGTACGGTGTATCACCTATTCCATCGCCATCATTATCAGTTCCTATATAATCACTCCAATAGTTGCCTAAAGGTGGGTTGCCATCCTCCCAGTTAGTATTGTTCCCTGTTGAATTCGCAGAACAAACATTATCGATGAAATTATTTAATGATACCCGGTTGCTGTTAACACAATTGGTATCAGGATTGGTATGAGATATATAAATACCGATCTGGTGATTTCGAAGAATAGTATTCATTCTAACTTGAATATCAAATGAATGATCAAGAAGGAGACCTGTCTCGGTGTTATTGACAAGGAGATTATACATAATTAGAGTAACTGCAGAAAATTTTACGATTATTCCATAAGTACAGTTCGTGACGATATTATTGCTCATCATAATACTGGAAGAATAATCCATATATATCCCTGCCTTGGGCGCCCCACTGTTACAAAGAGAAAAGCCGCTTATTTGGACGCCACATGTCGAGAGAATCTGGATAATATGATTAAAACCATTCCCTACGATGACGATAGGATGTTGAGTATTTCCTAGGAGTGACAGAGGCTTGCGAATAACGATATTCTCATGATATGTTCCATCATTTACGTATACAGTTCCACTTCGAGAGACAGCATTAATACCGTCTTGGATTAAACTGAAATGATCAACACCCCACCCAGTTGTATTCTGGTTAAAGTCATCATCGACATAAACAACCGGGTTTAGAACCGAAACAGGAGTCATTGCTTCTCCGATGTTTCCGAGTTGATCAATGACGATAAGAGATGCTGAGAAAATTTGAGCAGTCTTATAGTTATGAATTGGATTTTGTTTATTAGAGAATTCACCATCGCCAAAGTTCCAATTCCAGGAATATAGGGAAGATCCGTCTCGAACTGTACCGTAAAATTGAACATCCTGATTTATTTCGCTTGTATATGGTCCATGTATTTCTGTTGCAAGATTGATTTTTGCTGATGTGATAGTGCTTTTTTGAGTCCCATTGCCATGTTGATCCATAACGGTAAGGCGGACATTGTAGGTTCCAGATGTTCGGTAGGTGTGGATGGGATCTTGCTCTGTTGAAGTTGTATGATCACCGAAATCCCAAAACCATATATAGGGGAAGATGCCGCCTGCAGCAAAACCGGAAAATTGGATTGGTTCATCAATAACTCCCGAATATCTTTTCCCGGCATCAACTGTGAATGTATGATACAGAGAATTATTATACCCATATGTGGCAAAGAACAAATCACTGCATTGATTTGGAATTAACCAAGTTAAACCACCATCGTGTGAACAATACGCTCTCCCTTGAGGGTAACAATCATAAGTTTTTCCGCACCATATATATTGAATTTGATCTAAGGATTCAGGCGAAGTCTTCGCAATAATATAGTATGTATGTCCTGGTACGACTTCTAGATCTGGGATGTTAATATTAAGAAATTGAGCGTTACTTCCACTATGTAATTCTTGATCAGATGCAGAAAAATAATATGAGGCAAGATCATTACTTGTTAAATCATCGCGAATAGATATCGTAAGAGGATAAGTTGTAATATCAAAAGCTGAAATGTGAAGTACAATATGTGTTAATACATTAAATGATGGAATAAAAGAT
>CAIYYQ010000098.1 GCA_903930505.1 Methanobacteriota archaeon | reverse complement strand
TACAAAACCACCAGGAAGCGCCCACCTCCCCTGAAATGGATGGTTTTTTCTTTTGACAAGAAGAATTGTTTGACCGTCTCTTACAATACCATCAGTGGTAATTTTAGGATTTTTATAAGGCATGTAACCTGTAAATATAGAGTAAGGTATAAGAATTCACCGACGTCCCCTCATCTTTGATATCAATGAATATAACAACGAATATAAACGCTCGTTGATTCACCACAATCGACAAGCATGCACGAGAAAAACCAGATTCTTTCAACGGTTAGTATCTACCATGCATTAACCGATGGATCTGTCGCGGTAATATCTATACTATTCATTATTTTTAAAACACGTTTTAACCTCAGTTACACTGAAATAGGAGTCATCACCGGAGGAGGGCTTCTTTTAACTCTAATTGCACAGTTGCTCATTGGTAAATTTACCGATGGAAAAAACTCGCGAAATTGGTTATCAATCGGGGTTTTTCTCACCTGCATCTCAATGCTTATTCTCACCCAATGCAATGGATTTCTTACACTCGTTGTCTTCATATTTTTTCTGAGGTTTTCCTCAAGTTTCTTTCATCCAATAGGTGTCGGATGGATTTCAAGGATGTTTAAAAGAAATCGTCTTGATTGGGCAATGGGTATTCAAAGTGGATCTGCAGATGTTGGAGCGTTTATTGCTGTATCTACAACATTATATTTCACTGAACTTTTTTCATGGGATTTTCCCCTATATTTATGGAGTGTACTTTGTTTATGCGGTCTTATTACAGGGTTGATTCTCACAAAAAACATTTGCATTGAATCTTCACATGCCCCAAAAAAACAGAAAAAAATGCGATTCACGGAAACATTTCATGAGGCAATCAAACTCATTAAACGAATTAAGTTGTTAGCATTTGCATTTGCGATTAGTGGTTGTGCTTGGAGCGTTATTATCACCTTTTTACCATTACTTTTACAGGAACGAACAACCTTACCAATATGGCTAATAGGATCCATTGTTGCAGTACTGATCGGTGTCGGTTCAATTACATCGCTTTCCTATGGAAAAATCTCTTCAATGGTGAAACGAAGAAATCTCATCTTGTTCTCCTATCTTACGATTGGGGTGATGGGGATGTTTTTTGCTTATTTCACAAACGTTTTTATCCTCTTTGGAATCGCAGTTTTTTTAGGGATATCTGTTTTTCTGACGTATCCTGCATTATTCTCATCGGTGTCAGAAGTCACCCATGAATCGGCAGAAGGATTAACGTTTGGTATCACCTTTACCCTGCAGACAGGAGGAGGAACTATTATTCTTTTTGTGAGCGGTTTTTTATCTGATATCTTCGGGGTTTGGGTTCCTTTTGCATTATTGGGATTGCTCTCTCTTTTGTTAGGTGTAATGCTTCTTTTTCAATGGAAAAAACCAATGATAACAAGTGAATAACCATCGTTAAATCAAGGGGATTATACCCTCAGGTCTTACTCCCACAAATCTTATAAATACCCCGCTATTTCACTACCATTCTCATATCTTGGGGATATTAGCTATGACTAGGAGAACAAAGAAAACAAATCCAATGTTAATTGCATTGATTCAAGAGCTGAAAAAAACCTCTGCAGAAAATGATGCGCAAATCTGGAAAGATATCGCACTGCGATTGGAAAAACCGTTACGGAACTGGCCGAATGTAAACCTGGAGAGAATCGAAAGATATACTCAGGAGAACGAAGTTGCATTGATACCTGGAAAGGTGCTATCAACAGGTCATCTCACAAAAAAAGTCTCAATTGCAGCGTGGGCGTTTTCAGAGACCGCTGTTCAGAAGATTAAGAAAGCAGGTGGAACCCATATGACGATTGAGAAACTGTTGAAAAGCAATCCAAAAGGAAAAGATATCAGGATTTTGGGGTAATTCATATGGTTACGATTATTGATGCGAATAAAGCGGTGCTGGGACGACTGGGTACTGTTGTTGCAAAGCGTTTGTTGAATGGAGAAGAAATTGCGATTGTCAACTCTGAGAAAGCAATTATTACTGGCAAAAAACCAATGCTAAAAGAACTGTATAAACACCGACGAGAGCAGGGAACATATCGAAAAGGACCGTTTTTTCCACGGATGCCAGATCGATTTGTGAAACGGACGATTCGTGGCATGATACCGTATCAATCATCGCATGGAAGAACAGCTTTTAGACGATTGAAATGTTATATTGGGGTCCCACTGGAATTTCAAGGTAAAACAGTTGAGACAATAGATGTTGCAAAAAGAGAGCCTGCTAACTATATGACGATTGAAGAGATTACAAGATTTCTAGGGGCGAAGTTTTAATGGCAAAAAAGGTTGTAAACACGTCAGGAAAAAGAAAAACCGCAATGGCAAAGGCAACAATTCAGAAAGGCATTGGTCGGGTGCGAATCAACAAACAACCAGTTGAGTTGTATCAGCCAGAGATTGCTCGATGGAAGATGATGGAGCCGTTGAAACTCGCAAATCCATATCAAGATACGGTTGATATTGATGTGAATGTGCATGGTGGCGGGTTTATGAGTCAGGCAAGTGCAGTACGTACAGCAATTGCACGAGGTCTTGTGGTGTTTACAGGGGATCCGAATTTAAAACTCACGTTTTTAAATTATGACCGAGGATTACTTGTTAATGATGCTCGGATAAAAGAATCAAAGAAGCCTCTGGGGCGTGGTGCTCGTAAGAAGAGGCAGAAATCGTATAGGTGATTGTTGTGATAATACCAGTGCGTTGTTTCTCATGTGGAAAGGTTATCGGTTCAGTGTACGGTGAATTCAAGAAACGATATGAAGAATATAAGAAAACGGTGGATGCTGGTCAGACACCAAAAGAAAATCCGAAGCAGATCCTTGATAGTTTGGGGTTGGATCGGTATTGTTGCAGGCGTATGATTCTTTCGCATGTTGATTTGTTAAAAGATGCGTCACCGTACGAATAAATAGTGCATCTCCACTGGAAAAAGAATTATGTGTTCTTTTTCGCAGGGGTGGATGCCATTCTTTTTTAGCTACTATAAGATTGGGTTAATTGGAGCTGAATAGTTTTGTTACGTGTTGGTACAGCTTTATAACGATCATGGCAAACAACCCCGCAGCAAAGCCAATTAATATTATGGCTATGGCGGGCATAGTATTATTGTCCCCCCACCAGCGTTTGAGAAGAAAGGATTTGGTTTGGTCGGTGTGTTGTCATATGGTTCACTTCTTGCCTGATACAATATTGATATATTATATCATGATATGTTCTATCATTACTTGTTTATATACTTTTCTTTAAAAACAGTCAAAATGACAAAATGTCGTAATGTCCCTCAAACGAAAACAATATAATACGCATCAACATATTGCTCAATGGGTGATGGCTGATGCAGAAAACTCTAGGTGATTTTTTCGAACTAGAATTTGAAAATGAGAAACCAAAACACTGAATCATATAAAAGAAACATAGACATTCAGTGTCCTTTTCATCTTTTAATAAATTAGAACAATAGTATTAAAGTTTTTGCAGTCTATTTTCCGAAAAACGCCACAGTGATACACAAAGAACAACCGTAAAAACAATAAAACACGCAAGAGCAATATATAAAAACACGGGATCTTGAGTGATTGCATGTAAAACACCTGTTGATTCATCGACAATCAACTGGGAATGATCACCTGGAAAAGTCGACACTATAGGATTCGCCTCAGTTTGAATCGCAGAAAGATTTTCACGAAGTGGAATCGACGAAGAACCAGCAGCTAACGTTTTCCCTTGAAGAAAATCCATTACAAAATGTGCATCAGCAGGAAATGCTGAGATATTTTCCCCTTTATAAAAAGTAGGTAGGTGAGATGCATTATAACTTCTGCTAAAAAGATCAGAATACTTTGAATAATCAACATCAGCGCTATTGGTAAGTACAACCTGTTCACCAACAGTAAAAAGTTTATACCCAATATTTGTCGCTGTCCCTTTCACATACCAAATCAACTGTAGGATACCAACCCACAATGCGATAAACGTTGTTGTAAATAATACGACGATTTGCGTATTCTCAGGGTGCAATAGGCTCTCGCCTTTCCATGTCAATTGATAATACACCCATTTATGACCAACCCGTTCATGTTTTTTCACAAGTCCTGCTTCGTTGAGTTTTGTCATATGTTCATGAAGCGTCGCCTTGTTTAGATTTGTTGCTTGAATGATATCGTTTAAACTCATTTTTTTACCATCAAGCGACTTCAGGATATTGAGCCTCGTATCTGAAGCAAGTGCTTTGAAGGTTTCACGATCAAGAGTAATTTTTGTC
>CAIYYQ010000097.1 GCA_903930505.1 Methanobacteriota archaeon | reverse complement strand
TACACCAAGGATGATACCAAAAATACCACCAATAGTACTCACAAGCATCCCCTCAATAATGAATATACTCATGATATCTTTATTTGTGGCACCGATCGCTTTCATAATACCTATCTCTCGTGTTCTCTCCATCACCGATGTCATCATAGTATTCATGATCCCAATTGAAGCAACAACAAGAGCAATAGATGCAATCGCAACAAGCACCAGTTGAAGGATTCCAATAATCGTTTGAACCGTTTCCAGAATAGATGTCATCGTCGTCGCCGTAGCAAAATCCTTTCGCCCATGGTTCTCATTGATAGTATCCTCAATAGAAACAGCAATGGATTCAGCATCGTTTACGTTAAACACACGTAAATAAATCATACTCATATTATTCTGACCAGTCAATGCTTTAAAATCACGAGAACTCATCAGAACAATACTATCTGAGGAAACACCACCCATTCCCTGCTTGCCAAAAATGCCTGTAACAAAAAACTTTTCTCCATTGATTTTTATTCTCCCGCCAACAGGGATATCGACATCAAAGGTATTATGCGCGATACCATACCCGATCATGATTTTATTCTGATCACCGTCATTAAGAAAAGCTCCTGCCTCGAGGCTCTGACTTGCATATTGAAGCCTCATCACCTCAATATCCATACCAGTGAGTGAGACAATGGTTGTTTTCCCATTATATTCCGCAAGAGCAGTACCAGATAGCTGGGCACTTACTTCTTTTACTCCCTGAATTCGTTCAATATCAGCGATATCTCGCTCGGTAAAATATTCCCCTGTTGAACCTCCCCCTCCTCCGCCAAATGAAGAAAACATATCTCCTCCGGTTGAAACAATGATTACATCAGATAAAGAGGATAATTCTCCAGTTATAGCTTGCTGCATCCCCTCACCAAGAGCCATCAAGGAGATAATCGCCATAATCCCAATAGCAATACCAAGGAGCGTCAACAGTGATCGGGACATTCGATGCCTGAGATTTTTTACAGCAAGTATGACATGATCTCTAAGCATGTTCCTCGCGTACCTCCCCATCTTGTATCCGTAGGATTCTTTTCGCTCGTTGCGCAATAGCCATATTATGTGTGACCACGATGATGGTTTCTCCCTTCTTGTTGACATCTTCTAATATCCGCATAATATTATCACCGGATTTTGAGTCAACATTTCCTGTCGGTTCGTCAGCAAGAATAATCGAGGGATTATTCGCAAGCGCACGAGCTATCGCCACACGTTGTTGTTCACCGCCGCTCATCTCAGACGGTTTATGGGTTAATCGTTTTGAAAGCTCAACCATTTCAAGCAGTTGTTTTGCACGCATGGTTCGCGTCTGGCTATCTACCCCGGCAAAACCCATAGCAAGCTCAATGTTTTCTAAGGCATTTAAAGTGGGAATCAGATTGTATTTTTGAAAAATAAAACCAATTTTCTCACGTCGAATCCGTGCAAGTTTATTTTCAGTTAACGTCGATACATCATATTCATCAATAAAGATCTTCCCCGATGTAGGTTTATCGAGACATCCGAGAAGATTCATGAGTGTTGATTTCCCGGAACCGGATGGCCCGATTATTGCGATGTAGTCACCCTGTTTTATTCGTAGATTTGTCTCTCGTAACGCAAAGACTTGAAGGGGAGGTTTCCCATATGTTTTACTGATGTTCTGGGTGACTATGACATCCTTGATCATTTCGCCTTCCGCCGTTTTCTCCAACGTATAAAGACGATAACAATAACAACGATAACGATTATGATTATCAGAATAGTCAAAATACAAACAGTTAACGATGGCGCCTGAGGCATAGCTTGAGATCCAGATGACTGCGTACCACCTGAGTTTTGATAACTAGTCCCTATTCCTGATATAACTTGAAACGACTTACCTATCGCTGGGGTCTCATAGTAATCATTTCCTTGTTTAAACGATACAATAAATCCTATCGTATGAGTCCCAAAATCAACGGTATCTGCATAGATATCAAATGATGCAGAAAAAACATCATCAGGGTCCATTGCACCAATAAAATACTGCGAAGGAACAACTGTTGCATTACTGATCGGAGTAACAAGAACACCTGTTATTTTCTCGGTTTTTGCATTATACACTTCAATGCTAATCCGTGCGGAGCCACCTTTGGTAATACTTGAAGGAAAGCTTGTTACTATCGGTGCTACATCCAATGTCCCAACAACTTCAACCGTAGTTTCTAATGATGTATTATGGAGATTATCACCATTGTTATAATTTACATCAAAGGAAAGATTCTTCGTTCCGCTTTTCAGAGGTTTAATTGAAAAAACTACATCTTGCGAGTCTCCAGCAGTTAACGATCCAATAAAAACACTCGCGGGTACAAACTCAACGTCATCTCCTGTTGGTGTCACCATGACTTTATCGACAGAATTTTCTCTGTTATTGACAACGGTGATCGTAACATCTGATGTCCCACCCATAGATATTTTCGATGGAATACTTGTTGCAATTAAATCAACCGAGGCATTACTCACTTTAATAGGAATGGGATAGATCACATCCTGATAGGTTTCTACATCGATATGTGCAGTTAAAAAATATAAACCTTCGCTGATATTTTCATTGGCAACAAGTTTGAACGGCATCGTAACATGTGATCCAGGTGCTAGATAGCCAACATCTGGATAATTAAGTGTGGCATATATTTGTTTATTTCCTGATTGAGCAGCAACAATCCAGATGTTATTGAGGAACGCCCCTATTGTTTTCATTGTTGTCGTTGTTGTGCTTCCTTCAATTGTTGTCGTGGTTCGTGTTGCAGTGGTTTCACCGTTCGCAACTGTGAGTGTTAACTCTGCGATGTCTCCGGGCATTAGGATTTCCGGGGATACTGTATATGATGAAATCATGATGGCAGGATCTGCACATACTGTAGGAATACATGATACAAG
>CAIYYQ010000096.1 GCA_903930505.1 Methanobacteriota archaeon | reverse complement strand
GGTATGAGGATTTTTTTTGAGGATTTGTCTTCCTACGTTCGTATGTTTTGTAGGGCTTGGGAATACTTCTGCACCCCATGTTTCCATAAGAATTCTGCGGTATGGTTTTTGTTCGTAGCTGCATTTCACCATGTAGACTCGACATTGAAGATCAAAGAAACGGCTGCTGAATGCAAGTGCTGATCCCCATTGTCCTGCGCCGGTTTCGGTAACGATGCGTTCGACGCCTTCTTTTTTGTTGTAGTATGCCTGGGGGACCGCGGAGTTGGGTTTGTGGCTTCCTGGTGGACTTACTCCTTCCCATTTGTAGTAGATTTTTGCGGGTGTTTTAAGATATTTTTCTAAGCGTTTTGCTCGGTAGAGGGGTGTTGGTCTCCAGAGGCGGTAGATTTCTCGTACTTCGGTTGGGATTGGTATGTATCGTTCTCTGCTCATTTCTTGTTTGATGAGTTCCATGGGGAATATTTTTTTCAGATCATCTGGTCCTGCTGGTTTTTTTGTTTTTGGGTTCAAGGGTGGATCTAAGGGGGTTTTAAGGTCTGCTTGTATGTTGTACCATTTTTTGGGGATGTCGTTTTCATCGAGGAGTATTTTTGTTCTTTGCATAAAGTATATTATGGTTTTACGGCTATATAAATATTTCTAAAATTGTACATCATAGTACAATTTTGTACATTAATGGACAATATTTAAATACTATGAAAACAGTATAAATTATCGATATGTGGAACACCATCGCGAAATATTTTACCAAATACCCTAAACGAGCAAAAATAGCACAAAAAATGCTTGAATACGGATTAAAAATCAAAGACGATAAAATATACTGCGCAGACATAGAGCTCTCAGATTCAAAAATCGCACGAGCATTCGATGTCGACCGACGAGCAATCACAGCAACAATCGAAGTGATAACTACACACCCTGAATTACAAAAAATCTTTTCCAAACTTAGGCCCACCTGCCATCTTAAAGATGTCGCAGCGCACATGAACTGGGGTGTCATCGAAATCATCCCCAAAGATCCAAGTATGCCCGGGATACTCTCCGCGGTCGCAAGCATCATTGCAGAACATCACATAAGCATTCGACAAGCAATCGTCGATGATTTTGAATTAACCGAAGAACCACGGTTATTTATCGTAACAGAAAAACAAATACCGGGAAGCGTTATCCCAAAGATACGCGACGCAAAAGGAGTCAAAGCCGTCCTTATTTACTAAAAAAACAAGCGTAGTAAAGTTTTTTTTGTTTCAATTGTTTTTCGTTTTTTTTTCAACAGAAACAATACTTGATGATATCAAGAATGATCGAGTGGAAAAAAAATAAAATAAAGAAAAAAAAGATTATGCGATCGTTATCTCTTTATTCAGATACACATCTTGAATCGCATGCAAGAGTCGTATTCCGTCTTCCATCGGTTTCTGAAACGCCTTCCGCCCGGATATTAATCCTGTTCCGCCAGCGCGTTTATTGATGACTGCGGTTCGTACGGCTTGTTCAACGTCATTGCTTCCTGAAGGGCCGCCAGAGTTAATCAACCCAATTCGTCCCATGTAACAATTCATCACTTGATACCTGGTTAAATCAATGGGATGATCGGTCATAAGATCTGTATATGCTTTGTTGTCCATTTTTCCGTATTTCACAGAACCCTTGTTTAACGCAAGATACCCGCCATTCGTTGTAGGGAGTTTTTGTTTCACGATATCAGCCTCAATCGTTGCCCCCAAATGATTTGCCTGACCTGTAAGATCTGCGGCCTCATGGTAATCCTTTCCTTCAACCTTAAACCCTGAGTTACGAAGGTAACACCAAAGAATCGTTGCCATTCCAAGATCATGCGCATATTTGAACGCCTGACTGACTTCTTGGATCTGCCGTGTTGATTCCGGGGAACCAAAGTAAATAGTGCAGCCGACTGCCGCTGCCCCCATATTCCAGGCTTGTTCAACATCTGCAAACATGATCTGATCAAACCCATTTGGGTACGTCATCAGTTCGTTATGATTGATTTTCACAATAAACGGGATGCGATGCGCGTATTTTCGGGAAACTGCACCAAGAACTCCAAGGGTTGATGCGACTGCGTTACATCCACCGCTGACCGCTAGTTTCACGATGTTCTCCGGGTCAAAATACATTGGATTTGGGGTAAAGGATGCTGCTGCAGAATGTTCGATGCCCTGATCGACAGGAAGAATTGACACGTATCCTGTTTTCCCAAGGCGACCATGATCGTAGATTGATTTCAGATTCCGAAGAACCTGCTCTGGTCGATCTGTTGATTCAAAAATCCGTTCGACAAAATCAGGGCCTGGAAGATGTAGGTTTTCTTTGCGGATTTTTTCGCATTTATGATTTAACAGAGAATCTGCATCTGCTCCTAGGTATTCTCGTATGATTTCAATATCATTACTTTCTTCTCGTTGCATAATTTCCTCTAATTCAACCATTTATCTCAACCCGTTATCTAAAAAAGAGAACGAGTTCGAAGACAAAAAGCTTTCCTATGCGTAAGATACTAGAGTGTTACTTTCTGAAGGCGTTCTCCTAGTTTTCCGATCATATCTTTGGTCATTGTTTGTAGATTGTAGCTAGGTTTCCATCCCCATTCTTTCCGTGCAGCGCTGTCATCAATGGATTTCGGCCAGGAGTCTGCGATCGCCTGTCGGAAATCCGGTTTGTAGTCGCATTTGAACTCAGGGATGTGTTTCTGGATTTCTGCTGCAAGATCACCAACTGAGAAGCTCATCGAGGCGAGATTGAAATCGCAATGATGTTTGAGTTTACTGAAATCTGCCTCCATAACATCAAGGGTTGCTTTCAGGCAATCAGGCATATACATCATCGGAAGTACTGTATCTTTTTTAACAAAACAGGTGTACTTCTTATTCTTTATTGCTTCGTAGAAAATCGCAACCGCGTAATCAGTAGTCCCGCCGCCAGGGAGTGTTTCACTGCTGATAATACCAGGGTACCGTACACCGCGGACATCTAAATTGAATCGCTTGCAATAATAATCACTGAGGAGTTCACCAGCAACTTTGGTTACACCATACATAGTTTTTGGTTTCAATACGGTTTCTTGAGGGGTATTTTCTCGTGGCGTTTCCGGGCCAAACGCTGCGATTGAACTGGGAACAAAGATGCGAGTCATCTCTTTTTCACGAGCGATCTCTAAAATATTATACAACCCGTTGATGTTGACATCCCAGCAGATCATCGGTTTTTGTTCCCCTACTGCAGAAAGGATCGCGGACATGTTATAGATCGTATCAATATCATACTGATCGATAACTTTCTCTACCGTTTCCCTCTTGGTGATGTCAATAAATTCAAAAGGACCTGAGT
>CAIYYQ010000095.1 GCA_903930505.1 Methanobacteriota archaeon | reverse complement strand
CATGGATACGTAGGGTAAACAAACCGTCTTCTGCCCGCATTGATACTACGTGCTCTCCATCTACGTAGATGTTGCGGATTTTCTCGGTTGTTTTTGATTTCACGATCTTTACGGTTCCGTTGAAAAGAGCAGTGGATGCACAGTTTCCAAACTGCATGTCTGCAACAGCAGATATTCTACGAAGATCACTATCAATTGGTTTGTGTTTTTTTGCAGAAATCTTTTTTAAGGTTTCATCTCCAGTCCATCGTATTATTTTTGTTTTTTTGATGAATTCCTTGAAAAGTTTTTGTGTTAGTTTTTGTGTTTCTTGATCGATGTGATCAGGGAAGACTGATTGAGCAAACGGGTACATTTCATCGAGTTCAAGAGGTGCTGGGCCAAGCGCAGAGTCAATGACGATATTTACAGGTCGTTTTGCAAATATTTTCTGTATTTCATTTGCATAATATCTTGAATAGGGTTTGTTTCCTTCAGGGAAAACAACCGTGGTATCATACTGTGGCTCAAAGCGATGAAGAATGCGTTCATGAAGGCGGTAGATGATTGGACGATGGATGGTATGATCGCCTGTGTAAAACACGGCGCGTTGTGTGCTTATTGGTTCGAATTGTTCAAGCCATTGTTTGTGTTCTTTGTTTCGTAGCTCTTTCAATGAGTCAAGAAGATAAGGGTTTGCGGTTGCTTGTTGTTCGACGAGTTCCCAGAGTGTTCCATCGATGATTGCGTTTCTGATTTTTTTTATTTCCGCGAAACTCACATAGAGATTATGTCTGGCGATCTCTCGAATACAATCTTCGGGTTTGAGAGCTCGAAGTTCACCTGCAGTAAACGATGTACAGACTGGGCAGGAACAGGGAAGTTCGGTTAATCTTTCGAGTTTTTCTGTGCCCCATGAAAAAATCAGTCGTTGATCATACGCGTATTTTACGTAGGCTGAAGAATCAAAGAAATCGCATCCGAGGGCGACTGCAAGAGGGAAAACAATTGGATGTCCTGCTCCGAAAAGATGAACTGGTTTTGATGGGTTGAGTCCTTTTTTTGCTGCGAGTATGCAACGAACAAGATCTGTGTATCGTTGGTTTTCCATGAGGGGGACAACACCGCCGATAGGAAAAAAATCAGCATCAAGGCAGCTGAGTTCTTGTGCGCAGGTTTCTCTGAGATCAGGATAGATTGATCCTTGAACAGTACAGGCAAGCATCATGTCCTGCTTTACAGGAATACTTTTCTTGGCGCGTTTGATTGTTTCATTGACTCCGTTTCTGGCAGTGGTTTTTGTTTGATCTGGTGTACCGAATACATCAAGGATTGTTCCAACGTCGCTTCCTATTTTTCGTTGGAATTCGACGATTTCAATGGGGTCGACATCGATTTTTCCGTAGACGTATGATTGAAAAGTCCCAGAATCAGTCATGATAGGGCCATCAAAATCGATAAGTTTGTGTAAACCGTCGTGAAGTGCTTTTTCTCTTAATTTTTGGTCGTTGCGAATGATGTAGGAGTTAGTGATGACCATCTCGGTGCCAAACTGTTTTTTCATTTCCTTAGGGGTGATGATCATTTTGTTTGGGTTAATGACGGGTAGTAGCGTTGGTGTGGTGACGACGCCATGTTTTGTTATGAATTTGCCGATACGGCCTGCGGCGTCTCGATCTCTGATTTCAAAGGTCATGGTAACATCCCATATGTTCAGTGGTTTGGAACCCGTGGTTGTTCATTTCTCATATAAAAACTTTTGTTTTGTCTTTACACCTTTACAAAGTTATGACGAACCGGTAAATCATCCGATTTGGATGGGGTTAATAATCCTATGTAAAATAGCAATAGCTGAAAGTGACGCCATATAACTGGATTTGGGGTTATTAGGATTCGGCATGTTTTCCATCTCAGCACGAAGTCTACCGAATTTTCCGTGCGCAAGAATTTTATGACTAATCCTTGTTTCCACGGGATCCGCAACAATCTGAACCATCGTTTTATCAAATCCAACTCCAGCAAGAGAAAGACATGCAGCAACATTGATGTTTTTTGGAAATTGTTTCACTGCATCCCGGGCGTTTCCTTCGAACACCACGGTTCGTTTGTCATAACTTTTTCCAAGAGATATTGGAGATTTTGTGGTAACTAATGTTACTTTAT
>CAIYYQ010000094.1 GCA_903930505.1 Methanobacteriota archaeon | reverse complement strand
CTTGTATCGGCCGTGCAGAACATTCATCACAGCTTGAACACCAACGACTTGACTTGTTGGAGTAACCAGCGGCGGGTATCCAAGTTCTTCACGGACACGGGCTGTTTCTGTGAGGATTTCTCGGTATTTGTCACGGGCGCCTTGTTCTTCAAGTTGGAACATTAAATTTGAGAGCATGCCACCTGGGACTTGATGAAGGGTGACACTTGGGTCGACTTTTAATGCGTCAAATCGATGCAGATGTCTGTATTTTTCCCATATTTTAAGGAAATATTCTCTGCATTCGATGAGAAGTGCAAGATCGTAGTTGGTATCCCATTCTGTTCCTTGTAACGCAGCGACAACGCTTTCTGTTGCTGGAGCAGCTGTACCACCAGAGATTGGAGACATCGCGGTATCAAGAATATCTACACCTGCTTCAGCCGCTCGTTGATATGCCATCCCAGTCATTCCGCTGGTATAATGAGAGTGAAGATCCATTGGCAGTTTGATTCCTTCGTCTTTGCATCCTTTGATGATGTCGTAGGCACGTTTTGGGGAAATCATCCCCGCCATATCTTTTATGCAGAGCGAGTCTGCACCCATTTTTTCAAGTATTTTGAATTTTTCAACAAAATACTCAACAGTATGTATTGGAGAGATCGTATAACTAAGACATGCTTGGACGTGTCCTCCGTTTTCTTTTGCTGCTTTCATCGGGGTTTCCATGTTTCGCAGGTCGTTAAGTGCATCGAAAATACGGAAGTAATCGATCCCGTTTTTCTTTGCATAGTAGATGAATTTTTCTACAACGTCATCTGGGAAGTTCCAGTATGCGACGATGTTCATTGCCCGTTCTAGCATCTGTAGTGGCGTGTTTGGCATTGCTTCTTTGAGTTTTCGAAGTCTCATCCAAGGGTCTTCGTTGAGGTAGCGTATTGCGACATCAAAGGTCGCTCCGCCCCATATTTCAAGAGAGAAGAAACCGACTTGGTCTATTTTTGGTGCTATAGGTAACATATCTTCTGTTCGCATTCGTGTCGCTAACAAAGACTGGTGAGCATCTCGAAATATCATTTCATGTAGTTGAACCATGTTTTTTTTGCCTCCATTTTTTTCAACGTGAATATGTGTTGCGTTGAATGGATTAGTTACAAACGAGGAAAAGGTATCTTGTTGTCATACTTAAGAATATCGGGAAGTGTTTTTTCAGGAGTAATAATAAAAAATGGTATACAAAATAAAAATCTGATTCTGTTTCGAAGTATACCCTTTGAATGTACAGCAAATTTTTAATATATGCTCATTATTTAGCCAACTCTAAAACCAGGGGAATTGTTATGAAAAACACATTTTTGATTATTGTCGTAAGTGTTCTGTTGTTTTGCCCATCAGTTAGCATGTTGTCGTCTGCAGGAAAAACCGGTGAAATATCTGTTGGAACAATTTCTCTAGCGTATCGTAATGTGACCATGTATGCGCCTGCTGTTGCTCAGACTGACAATGGATATGTTGGGGTGATTTCAACAATCACGGTCACTATTCAAGATAATGGAAATGGACGGGTTTTTGTTGATACCCTTCCTCTGACACAGATTGATATGCAGGGCTCTGCGCGTCTTGCGGTAAAGGTAGCTAGTGTTCTTGTGAAAAACGATAATACGACGTCAATTGATCCGTCGCAATATGATTATTTTTTTGTGGTTCGTACCTCATCCCCGGTTATTGGTGGTCCTTCAGCTGGTGCTGTGATGACTGTGGCGGCCATTGCGTTGCTTGAGAATTGG
>CAIYYQ010000093.1 GCA_903930505.1 Methanobacteriota archaeon | reverse complement strand
TCTTCTTCTTCTTCTTTTTCCTCTCTTGGTTGTTGTTTCTTTTCCTGTGGCTCTTTCTTTGACTTCTGTTCGTTTCGTTCCTCGTCTTTTCTTTTCTCCCCGCCTTCCTTTTCTCTTTCTTGTACTTTGATGTTGTACATGTCCATGTATTGTTCCCGCGGGATCTTGTTTTTCAATGCTTTCACGATGAGTTTCTGCGGGATTTCTTCAACTTCTCGCGTCTGCGGCGCTCGTGCAACGAAATCGATATCAGCAACCTGCAAAAGCTCTCGCAAAATGAGTTCACCACCGCGATCACCATCAACAAACACGGTTGTGACCTTCTCTCGCGTTAAATCAACGACAGTCCTTGGAACATTGGTTCCGCCAACCGCAATCACATTTTTAATTCCATATTTTAAAAGATTCAATACATCTCGTCTTCCCTCAACGATAATGATTGCATCACTCTGCGTAATATTTGGTCCTGCTGGGCAGCGATCCTGACCAAACGATGTGATTTCTTCCACTTGTATTGATTGACGAACGTTGTCGGCGATGCTCTCTCCATCGATCTTGCTTTTTTCCATAATGTCGCTAAGAAGTGTTTTTGCTCGATCGATCACTTGTTTTCTTCGGGAGACACGCACATCCTCGACTTCCTGAACATTAATTGTTGCTTTGCATGGTCCGACGCGATCAATACTTTCAAACGCGGCAGCCATGATTACGGTTTCAACCTTATCAAGGGATGTAGGAAGCGTAATTGTTCCTTCGCTTTTCCCGTTTTTAGATTCAAGTTCAACTTCAATTCTGCCGACGCGTGCGCTTCGTTGTAATTCTCGTAAATCAAGTTCGTCACCAAGTAATCCTTCTGTTTGCCCAAAGATTGCGCCGACGACATCTGATTTTTCGATTATTCCGTCTGCTTTAATATGTGCCTTAATCATGTATTTGGTTGTTGATGGATCAATTACCATTTTGAATTCACCTCAAATTTATTTTTCTTGTTAAAAAATAGCACATTTCTACTGCCAACAAGTGCAAAGCAGTCCTGTTGTGTCAGGTTTGAACCATTTCAAGAGATGAATAGAGTAAATCTCAAGTGAACGAGCACCGTTTTAAGTATCAGTGCTATTTTTTATACAAAAGTATAGTAGGTTTGCGTCATATTTAAATCTTGTGTTTGATTATATCCCTTGATGTCTCCTATGAAATCAACAAAAGAGAAAATTTTTATCGGTGTCGCCTGGCCCTATGCTAATGGCTCATTACATCTTGGTCATATTGCTGGATGTTACCTTCCTGCTGATATTTTTGCACGATATCATCGAATGAAAGGAGATGATGTCCTCATGGTATCAGGAAGCGATGAACATGGAACCCCGATTACGATTACTGCTGAAAAAGAGAACATTACACCACAAGCAATTGTTGATAGATACCATCGCGAACATGCAGAAAACATGAAACAATTTGGGATATCATTTGATCTGTTTACCAGAACAACCACACAAAATCATGCCCATGTCGTCCAAGAGATATTCCTTACGCTACATAAAAAAGGTTTTATTTACACGAAAAGCGTGGATGCCTTTTTCTGTGAACAGTGCAACAGGTTTTTGCCAGATCGATACATCGAAGGAACCTGTCCGGGCTGCGGAAATGAACATGCACGAGGGGATCAATGTGACAACTGCGGAAAACTCCTTGAACCACAAGAAATACAAAACGTAAAATGCAAACTCTGCGGCGGTACACCTATAATCAAAAAAAGTAAACATCTGTTCTTTTCACTAAGTACATTTGAATCACGTCTTCTTGACTGGATTGAGGATAAAACCTACTGGAAATCAAACGTGTTGAAATTCACGAAAAACTGGCTTAAAAATGGATTGAATGATCGTGCTATTACCCGCGATATCAACTGGGGTATCGCAGTTCCGTTGAAAGGATTTGAAGAGAAACGATTATACGTCTGGTTTGACGCAGTCATTGGATATCTTTCTGCAAGTAAAGAATGGGCAAAAAACCATA
>CAIYYQ010000092.1 GCA_903930505.1 Methanobacteriota archaeon | reverse complement strand
TGCCCGTAAATTAAGTTTTTCGGGAGAGAACCCATATCGTTTTTGCTGTTAACAAGAACGGGATGGGCGTCTCCCCCGCAGGGTGATTGTGAAACCGTTTTAAAAATGTCTCGATAGAGCGAGCGCATCCCGTTCAAGGGCAGCAAGGGATGGGGATGCGAAAACGAAGAGGAATAGAAAGAGAAGCAAATATAGTGGACGTAAGTACAAACGGTATCGGAAAGGATTTTGGGGACGGTACAAGGGGCAGAGGAAATGGAAGTATGCCCGATGTATCATTGGGATGAAACATCTCATAGATGCGAGACCTGTTCCTTATATGGTTCGTCCTTCGGGTACGGTAGGACGGCCTCCGGCGCGCCCGAAGGACATTGTGGTATTCCTGATGGTAAAGCAGCTGTTCTGTCTGTCATATCTGGATACGGAGAGTTTTCTTGTATGGGTTTGCGAGGGGAAATCATGGCTGGTGGAGACCATTCCTGATGCCAATACTGCGCAGGAGCACATCAGGGATATTCCGCTAAGTTATCTTGAGGGGCTGTTGCAAAAGTCCATCTGCCTGGATGGAGAAGATAGTATGACGGTGATCGTTGATGCCACCGGTCTATCATTAAACCAGTATGGAAGATGGATAGCAGTGAGGAACGGGAAGAGGAAGACGAAGCGGAAGTTCATCAAGGTCCACATGGCGGTGGACCAAGCGAGCACGAAGATCCTTATCGGCCTTTGTTCCAAAGGCTGGAAACATGACCACAAGTTCGGAGTGCAAATCGTGAAATCACTTAGAAAAACTTGCAAACGACAAGGCATAATCATTGATGTAGAACTGCTTGACGCTGGATATCTCTCCAGAGAGATGACCGCTGCGATCGAACAATCCCATGCTGTACCATACATCAAAATGAAGAAGAATTCAACCACACATTCCAAGAGGTGCCCTTCGTGGAAACGGAACATCCGACTCCAAAAGGACCACCCGGAAGAGTTCATGAAAATCTATTGCTACCGGGTGGTCATTGAAGGCATCATCTCTGCCTTCAAGAACGTGTTCGGTTCAATGCTCTCCTCGAAGAAAAGACATCATCAGAACGTGGAAGTTCTCTGCAGACTCATCCTATGGAATTGTATGCACTAACAGAGGAGGAACGAATTTACGGGCAACACTCACGATAGAAAAAAATTCAAGTAGTATAAACGTTATCCTTTACGTAATATGAAAATATTAATGATACTTTCAAAAGAGTTCGTCGTCGATCCTCGAGTTTATAGGGAGGCGAAAGCGCTCGTTGATGCAGGACATTATGTTACTGTTCTTATGTGGGACCGACATAGTCATTATGAATCGGAAAGCATTGTCGATGGAGTGCGAATCATACGAATTCGAAATACGAGTTTAATGAACGTATTACCTAATGATTTTTTACGTAATCCTCTATGGTGGAGAAAAGCCTATAACGTTGCAATGAAACTTTATAAAACAAGTTTTTCATTTGATGTTGTTCATTGTCATGATTTTGATACGCTTCAAACTGGTATCTGGCTTAAAGAAAAGCTTGGTTGTATTCTTATATACGATGCCCATGAGATATTCGGTTATTTAGTTAAAGGCAATGCTCCAAATCTGGCAGTATCCTATACATTTACTAAGGAAAAAAAACTCGTAAAATTTGTTGACCATATTATCACTGTTAACACTCCCCTTGAAAATTATTTTAAGAAAATCACAAACAAACCAATAACTATTATTATGAATTGTAACAATATCATGGCGAAGGAATATCAAAAACCAAAAAACAAAATATTTACCATATGTTACATGGGCATTCTTGATAGAGTACGAATGTTTCCTGACCTTATTGATACTATTGGAAAAATTGATAATGTAAAATTCATTATCGCTGGAAAAAAAGAAAATTTGATGTATGATGAAGTTAAGACATACTCTGAGAAATATCCAAATGTTGAGTTTTTAGGAACGATCCCTTCTGCCGAAGTTCTTAAAAAAACATTAGAAAGTAATGTTGTTATTTGTATGTTTGATCCAACGTTACAAATTCATCAAGTTGGTCTTCCGAATAAAATTTTTGAAGCAATGGCTGCAGGAAGATCCATTCTTGTAACCAAAGACTTGTATTATAGCACAGAATTTGTAGAAAAAGAACATTGTGGATTGTCAGTATCATATAATACTGAAGCGGTTAAAGACGCCATTATAAAACTTCGAGATGATTCGGTTCTGTGTGAAGAATTGGGAAAAAATGGTTTGAAAGCGGCTTTGAAAAAATATAACTGGGAAGCACAGAAGATTAAACTACTGAAAATATATGAAGGGTTTACATGAAGATCGCTTCGATTGTTGGTGCTCGACCGCAGTTCATAAAAGAATATGCAGTTTCAAAAGAACTTAAAAAAGTTTTCGACAGCATTCTGATTCACACAGGTCAACACTATGATTTTGAGATGTCTCAAGTTTTTTTTGATCAATTGAAGATATCAGAACCAGATTATAATCTCGGGGTCGGTTCTGGACCGCAAGGAAAACAAACCGGGGAGATGCTTGAAAAAATAGAAGATGTACTTCTTAAAGAAAAACCGGACGGTGTTCTTGTCTACGGAGACACAAACTCAACATTAGCAGGTGCACTAGCGGCAACGAAAATGCGTATTCCTCTTGGTCATGTGGAGGCAGGGCTTCGAAGCTTTGATAAAACTATGCCCGAAGAAACCAACAGGATTCTGACAGATCATGCATCTGATTTTTTATTTGCACCGACAAAAACAGCGGTTAAAAACCTGACATGTGAAGGTATCAAGAACGGTGTTTATCTCACTGGAGATGTCATGTCTGATGCGCTAACACAGATTATTCCTCTTGCAAAAAGAACAGACATACTCAAGAAGCTCAAAATCGAATCAAAACAGTATTTATTAACTACTATCCATC
>CAIYYQ010000091.1 GCA_903930505.1 Methanobacteriota archaeon | reverse complement strand
GGCTCACTCCTTTGTCCAGCAACGTGTGCGACGCTTACATCAACGATCTCTCTTTCATTTATACACAATCGGTTTTATACCGAACGTATCAAAGAAGGTCTCTTTCATGTCACCGTTGGAATGCAGACCGTTCCTGTGAACGTGACCAATGTTCACAATGGTTCACTTAAATTGGTATCAGAAAAACCTTTAGTGTATACTCCTGATGATACGTTTCTGCTGATGAATCTCAATGCAAAGAAACTGCACGTTATAGGATATGGAAAAGCAATAACATCCTCGTAAGATATTCCTTCTCTTTTTATTCTTAAAAGCTAAACATTTATTAAGCACAATCTATACTATAGATATGGGGAATTCGTATGAAGAAACATGATAAAAACCTTAAAAATAAATTATTTATCATACTCTTTATAGGATTTGGGTTTCTCCTTACTCCAACACTGACTGCGGAAATGACTAATGCTCAGCAGAGTATTATAACTAACCGGATCACTTTTTCTCCAAAAAACATTGAACCAATGACTGCTGCAATACATAGTATGAACAAATTATCTGCTGAGACGAAACCATCACACACTGATAGTTATCATCTCCTTATTATCACACCTTCCATATTTGTTAAAGCTTTACAGCCTCTTGTTGCCCATAAACTCGCGATGGGTATGAGTACAAAACTGGTCACTCTTGATGAGGTCTATCGGCAGATGTTCTGGCATGGTCGTGACGATGCAGAGAAAGTGAAATATTTTATTAAAACAGCAATCGAGGAATGGGGTATACGTTATGTGCTCCTTGTCGGGGGACGAAGCAGTCAATTCTTCCCAACATGGTACTGCCCGGTGAGATACGTTGCAATGGTTGATGATTGGGACAGACAAGTACTCAGTGACCTTTATTTTGCGGATATTTACGATTCTCAGGGGAATTTCTCCAGCTGGGATAGTGACAATGACGGCATCTACGGAGAATGGTACCCCGGGCAAACCGCACAGGATACCAACATTGATTTCATTCCTGATGTCGCGGTTGGCCGCCTCCCCTGCCGCAGTGTACAAGAAGTTAAAATCATGGTAGATAAAATCATCACTTATGAAGCAACCAGCTTTGGTCAATCCTGGTTCAATACATTCCTTGTCGCAGCAGGGGACACATACCCGGAATCAGAAAACCCAAACTGGACAGGTGCCGAAGGGGAATTCTATGGAGATCGTGCCATTGAAAACCTCAGCGGATTTACTCCAGTCAGATTATATACTTCAGATGGGACATTTTCCAATAAAGATGATATTATCAGAGAATTTCGGAAAGGATCAGGATTTGCCTACTTCGTTGGCCATGGGAGCCCAAAACAATGGGGGAACCATCCGTTTAACAGTACGGAATTCATCCAAGGACCAAACACCAATGACATGTGGCGTTTTCGCAACCAAGGCCGATTGCCGGTATGTGTCGTGAGCGGCTGTCATAACAACCAATTTGACGTCTGCCTCATTCGAACGTTGAATGCCTCTGATATCTACAAACAAGAAAACGTCCCTGAATGCTGGAGCGAACGAATCCTTCGGGTGCCCAACGGTGGTGCGATCGCAGCCCTTGGATGTACCGGACTTGGATATACAAAGGAGGATAAGTCAACGTTTCAGGGTGGCATTAACGTACTGGAGGGTGCATTTTTCCATGCGTATGGCCAACAGCATAAAATAATTATTGGTGACACCTGGACTGCAGCAATCGGCTGGTATGCGAAGACGTTTCCCGTGAATTGGAGTACG
>CAIYYQ010000090.1 GCA_903930505.1 Methanobacteriota archaeon | reverse complement strand
TACACCAAGTCTCCCGTCACCTGCACAGTCTGTAAGAATATTCAAATCCGGTGATATGAACAACGATGACAGAGTCACGTTCGCTGATATCGACCCGTTCGTCGAAGCACTCGGTGGTCATATTCCCTGGGCAGCTGCTCATCCGAACCTGTATTGGTTCACTGCAGACACCAACTTTAACGCAGCTGTCAGCTTCGCAGATATCGACCCGTTTGTCTCAAGGATTGGCTCGTAAAGACAGACGCGGATTTAGGTAGTACAGAAACAAACAAACCGATTGAAAGAAGACACCTTGAAATAGGGTGCTTCATACAGAGAAATCATATCAATGCAAAAGCATAGAATCAATCATAAGTAAAGAAGATGAACCTTATAGCTACAAAATGTAGTTAAGTGGGTTATGAATATCTTCTTTCTCATTCTGTGCCAAAATAGAGAATATTAAGGAGTATTATCCATGCAAAAAAACACGCCAAATATGAAAATTATAAGCCTATTCATAGTTGTATTACTAACTATTGTATTTTTTGCCCCATCTGGGATCAGTTCACCCGGTGTAAAAAAAATAGATAGCTCATCTGATATAAGTACATCTAGTGCCAGTTCCTGTAATTGTAACAAACCGGAGAAACCCCAGATAGAAAAAACCAGCGCGTTATCATCTGGTCCACTTACTAGCAGTGAGATCGCTACGTTACAACAACAAGCAATCGCTGAAAACTGGACATTTACTGTAGGGGAAAATGATGCAACTCAATATTCGCTTGATCAACTCTGTGGCCTTGTTGAACCCAAGGATTGGTGGGTGAACGCAACCTTTGATCCGTGTACCCCCAAAAACCGTAGTTTACCTACGAACTTTGATTGGCGTGTGCTAAATGGATGCCCCCCTATCAGAAATCAAGGTGGCTGTGGGAGCTGCTGGGCATTTGGTACTGTAGGGCCGTTAGAATGTAACATTAAAATTAAAGATGGAGTAACCGTTGATCTTTCTGAACAGTGGCTCGTCAGCTGTAATCGTGAGGGATGGGGCTGCCAGGGTGGCTGGTGGGCTCATGATTACCATCAATGGAAGACGGATTCTTGTGGTGGGACAGGCGCTGTTCTGGAATCCTATTTCCCATATACGGCAACGAACGCTCCATGTAACTGCCCGTATCCCCATAGTTATCGAATCACCAGCTGGGCATTTATTGGCTCAGGCTCTGGAGTACCGAGTACAGATGCCATTAAACAGGCAATCATGGATCACGGTCCTGTCTCTGTTGCGATAGCGGTGAACTCCGCGTTCTCAGCATATCATGGCGGGGTATTCAATGGATGTTCAAACGGGCAGATCAATCATGCAGTCACGCTTGTTGGATGGGATGATAATCAAGGTCCAAGTGGTGTCTGGTACCTCCGAAACTCATGGGGGACTAGTTGGGGTGAAGGCGGATATATGCGCATCCCCTACGGTTGCTGTAGCGTTGGATATGCTGCCTGTTATGTTGATTACCCAAGTCAGCCCATAAAACTCAAAATAAATGTTTCTGATGATGCCATTCCAAAGGTTATTACTCCAGGTGACTCTACCACGATCACGGTAAAGATTGAACAAATAAATGATACCTATGTTCCTGGGAGTGGGATGCTGTATTACCGGTTTGATCTTGGGACGTATCAGACCTCGCCGTTAACCTCTTTAGGGGGTAATGTGTACCAGGCGACGTTACCTGCAGGAGCCTGTGGTCAAATCGCAGAGTACTATTTCAGTGCACAAGGGGTCTCCTCAGGGACGATTTATAATCCGGCGCTTGCTCCTTTTGTGATGTATTCTTCTCTCATCCGGTATCTTTTCCCAGTTGTAAACGATACATTTGAGAATGCCCTTGGATGGACTGTGACGAATTCTCCTTCTCTGATAAATGGTGCATGGGAACGTGGCATTCCCGCTGGTGACGGTACCCATGGCGATCCACTGGTTGACTTTGATGGTTCAGGAAAATGCTACGTGACCGGGAACCGCCCTGGTGATTCAGATGTTGATGGTGGCACAACCTCGTTAATTTCTCCTTCTCTTAATCTGAGTGCAGGGATTGATGGCTATATCAGCTATGCGTTGTGGTATACCAATAATATCGGGGGGAACCCGAACAATGATGTCTTTACTACATCTATCTCGAATGACAACGGTGGAAGCTGGACACCGGTTGAAACCATCGGTCCTCAAACATCTTCCGGTTGGAAAGTCCATCGTTTTCTAGTGAGTGCTTTTGTTCCTTTGACAAATCAGATGAAGGTTCGCTTTGATGTTTCTGATCTTGATGGAGATTCTACTGTTGAAGCAGGTGTTGATGCATTCCAGGCTTCGGTTGTTGATTGCCGAAAATCGCCTTTTATTCCCTCATTTCCATCTCCGAGTGACCAAGCAATAACAGTGAATCTTTCTGCAGATCTCTCATGGGTTGGTGGTGATCAGAATCCTGGTGTACCCATTACGTACGATGTTTACTTTGGGACTACGAATCCCCCCGCAAAAGTGGTCAGCAATCAATCAGGAACCATGTATGATCTTGGACTGATGAATCTGTGGACAACGTATTTTTGGCAGATTGTCGCGTGGTATCCCACCCCAGATACGCCCTGCACATCAGGTCCGATTTGGGAGTTTCGAACAGAAGATCCTATCTTCCCTGAATGGCGAAGCCAAGGTCAATCGTCTCCAACCGTTCAACCCGGGGGAAGTCTTGTTTTATCTGCCCAAGGACGCGATAATATTGCTTTGGAGTATGCATACCTTGCTATCAATGAGAGTGGACGATGGGTGAGTTACTCTGGTCAGAACTGGTGGAATATCAACTGGAATTACAGCAAAAGGATAGTGATTGATCATACCAAGATCGCTGGTGATTTGACGAACTTCCCGGTTCTTGTCTCATGTACCTCATCTGATTTCATCAACCATGCACAACCTGATGGCGATGATTTTCTCTTTGCTGATGCGACCAATACCACTCAATATAATC
>CAIYYQ010000089.1 GCA_903930505.1 Methanobacteriota archaeon | reverse complement strand
AACTGATGAATTACAAAAACAAATACTGTTTTCTCATTCAGTTCATGATTAGAGCCGAATAACTCCTTGAGTAACCTTATCTCAGTAATCTGGTCAAGTTTTTCTTGATTTTTTTCATTAACAATAAAACCATCAACAGAGTGGTTTTCTTCATTTTCTTCGTTTTCAACGGGTTTGTTGTAAAGATGAGAGAACACTGGTTTTAAATTTGATTTTTTTCTTTGATTGTCGATTTCCTTACAAATCTCAATAAAACCAATAAAACGAGGAAAACCCTCCTGTTGTTCGTTTTCTGCTTTCTCAATAAAACGCAGGAAAACATGCTTATCAGGTAAACCTTTTTTTGTGAAATCATTTATAGCATACAATTTTTTTACTTCTCGGGTGACCGCACCAGATACGTCTTTCTCATATTTTTCTCCAATTAATCCTTTTGTTTTGAAACTGTCAATATTTGTATATATCCAACTCCCCGTATGTCTTTTATATCTGGCTGCTAACTCCGTGATTTTTAATGGTTCATTTGCATTTTTCAGTATTTTCAATAACTCTTCTTCATCTTTATTTAGCATCGTTCCTTCTTCGTCTTTCAAATGCTGGAAAACAAACCGTGCACATTCGTAATCCTCCCATGTTGCAATCAATCTTCCAATTTTATCTTTCTTCCTCTGATATTGATGCAATACTGCACTTGCTTTTATGTAATCTACGAGTTTGTGAACTTGCGTTCTCATAACAAGGTTTGTCGAAAAAAATTCCTCTAATTCATTCGCATTAAGAAACACCACTTCGCAGGGTTTCAAATATTTTTGAATTGCATCCCGCAATCCTCTATTCGGTCTTTTTTTAACGTCATCACCTTGAAAACAAGCAAGGGCACCATGTATTACTTGTTTCGTTAACTCGTTAGATGTATCTACTCTCATAGCATCCCATCTTCGACCCCCTTCTTCATCGATGGATGCTTTCAGACTTGTCACGATTAATACGGGCTTGCCTTTCACAGCCAAATCCAATAATCTTTGGTCTTTTACAGTTGATGTTATGTTTCTCCCTGATGATAGAACTTTGAATGTTTGACTTTTTAACAGGTCTTCTTCAGGGTCTTCAAGATATAATACCTTTCCATCCCAAGTCCATTCTTCACCTTTATTTGTTCCCCAATAATCCAAAGCCCTCTGGGATAAACGTGTCCTGTGGTCGTATTTGTCTTCTGGAACCATAACTTTACAAGTCGCATCTACTAACACATCTTTTCCACCTCCTGACTCATCACTTAAAATAACATTGCTACTCGTTGGTTTCGCATCCGGCACTAATCTGAGCGTTATTTTAATTATCAAAACAAATATAGTGTTTTCTTCTCCTTTTACTCCTTCTGCTTGAACCTCTCGAACAATATTGAGAATTAAAAAGGGGTCTTTCAGTATCTTCTTTGCATAATCCGGTATCTCACCTTCTTTCACTGACTTGACTTCGGTTTTTGGCATAACCGTTTTATTCATTTCCATCGCTTCTTCTTTAGTCATTGGTTGTATTGATTTTTTAATTTTCTTTTTATTGAATTTAGTCTTCATTCTCAGTTTTTCCCTCTTTAATATACAGTCGTCCCAGTGATGTTTTTTGATAAATAATTCGTAAGTTTTCTTTAATAAAAAATTGTTTAATCCGCTCAATCGTTTCCAAGTCACAATTTAAAACGACAGCAAAATTCGCCCGCTGCTTCAAAAAATCAAACGGTTCGTTCATTTTTTCATTCATTTTTTCAGTCATTCATTTTTT
>CAIYYQ010000088.1 GCA_903930505.1 Methanobacteriota archaeon | reverse complement strand
TGTTGGTGATGTATCCATCACATCCGCCATGAAGGTGTATCCCGTCTCCACCATTGTATTCGAATACGCTTTGGTCTATCCTCCATCCCCAGGTTGTCCCGAGGTTTATTCCGTCTCCTTTGAATCGGAGTATGCAGCAGTCGAAGATCATGCCATCGTTCATATGGGTGTTGGTTTTTATCGCGCTCTGGCATGTTGGTGTTCCGTTTGGGTTTCCGTACATGGAGATGTGTTCGAGTACGAAGAAGTAGATGTCTTTTGTTCCGTTGTAGGTGAACATGGGTGTGTTTGCTGATTCAAAGAGTTGTGTTGTTTGTGCGGTTCCTTCTCCGATGATATGGAGTCCTTCTACGATGGGTAGGCCTGTGGTGAGTGTGTAGCCTCCTGCTTTCACGAATATCTCTCCTCCTGTTGTTGGGAGGTGTGTGATGGCGTAGGTGAACACGTCTGCGGTGATGGGGCTTGTTTTTTCTATGGTTCCCGTTGCCCCGTTTTTTGCGTAGGTATTGAGCCCATTTTTGTAGATGATGTATGTGTATGTGTCGTTGCTATCGGTTGGTGCTACACCTACTGCGATGGTGGTTGTGGTCAGCATCAGCAATATCATTATTGCCATTATTGTTTTTGTTTTCTTCATTTTCTATCCCTCGATAACACGTTTTAAGTTATCTTTCCGCTTGATTTCAATACCAGAATCAGTTATCAATGTAATCAACTGCTCAATCTTATCTTTACTTGGCTCTGGCAAATGATGCCCTTTGCTATCAGCACCAATGCTCACAAAGTTAGGTTCAATCTCCCGTATCCAATCACCTAACTCTTTCACATCAAAATCCATAACTGGTTCAATACTGATAAAAACATCTGCTCCATCTTCCCGAATCATATCAGAAGCACACATATATCGTTCAAAGGTAGCAGGGGCCTCAGAATACTTCGATACAAGTTTATCATTATTACTCTCAATCGTAATCCCAAAAATGGCATGGTGTGGAAACTTACCATAGAACTTCCTGAATCGTTCAGGATTCTTCGATTGAAAGATATACTCATTACGATATTTTCTGCATAACTCAAGGGTCTTCTCAATCCAATCATCAAGTATAGACCATGCCCACATGTCGCAACTGCTCCCCACAAATATTTTATTATCTTTTCCAAGGTCTATTTTAAGTTCCGTAGCATCAAATCGAACCTGCTTTAATGGGTAGACATTCATGTAGCAATACGAGCAGTTATGGGGGCATTTCCCTTTTACTGTATTGAAAGTGTGAGTCACCCAAGGATACATATTTCCTTTTTGTTTATTTAAGCCCATTGACGATTATCCCTCTATTACATTATTTCAATACCATTATCAAACAATCCATTAAGAATCGGAAAAACCTCTGGGCAATACCCATTTAATTTTGGTGCAGGACAACAATCTTGTAATACACATGCTTCACAATCACCATTTGCAAATGCTTTTGCCATTTTTTATCCCTTCTGTTCATGGTTTTTCAACTTTTTAATTATTTCAATTAACTGGAAAACCGTTATATTATCAATTCCACAATCCTGCAAAAGAAAAGAAACTACTTCGATTTTTTCACCATCATTTAACTTAGACGTAATTACCTTTTCGTATGCTTCTCTTGTTTCTTTCAATCTAATGAATGGCATATTATCCTTCAACTACCTGTTCCTTCACAGGATTTCATTTCAACACATCTGATACACCAATATCCCAAAGTATGTTTTAATCCACAAATTTTAGTTCCCTTTTTCTGATTGAAGCACCCTGGCTTTTTTATTAACATACTCGATTATCCCTACTTTGA
>CAIYYQ010000087.1 GCA_903930505.1 Methanobacteriota archaeon | reverse complement strand
TCCATCACAACGTTAAACGCGAAATCACATCCAGCGAGATGCATCGCCTCATTCATTTCCAGATGAATAGGATTGTCTTTTAATACACCAGTCTGGGCTCGTTCATCAAACAACAGTTTATGGTTTCGCTGAATGGTATTGTATGAAGAAATCCCGGGAAGGATACTCTTTCGGGTTCCTCCGTATCCTGCAAAATAATGGTACTCGATATCCCCTAAAAGGATTTTCACATCAGCTTCTACATAGTCGCGTAAAACTTCAATTGTGTTTCCCCGTCGGGTCGTCCCCACGGTCACATAATCTCCGCTCGTGATATCATTTGAAGTAATTTGATAGGTACGTGCAATCTTCTCCCCTAATATCTCTTTTATTTGATCGGGCGATGGTGGTTTATGAGTACCACCGGCTATAATGATGAGAATATCTGTGTCATCAACTTTTGCTTCACGTAACTCCTGTAGCACGGGAGGTAGCAGTTTCTGTGTGGGGCACGGCCGGGTGTAATCATCAATAACGATAGCGACTGTATCTCCGGCACCAGCAAGTTCAGACAATCGATCGGTTCCAAGTGGTTTTTCAAGCGCGCCATGGAGAAGAAAATCAGGATGTTCAGGCTGAGGAATCTCCTTGGGTAAAACAACATCTAAAAGATTCTTGTCTGGTACATCTATTGGTACCGTGTGTTTCCCATAGGGTAATAAAAGGTGCATACCTGTTACCCATCTCTATAATTTTATTGTTTTGCAGAATATTTCGTCCATTTTACTTTTCGAGGAATGCGTTTTAATTTAAGCATGTTTTTCTGACATTTGTTTTTACAGAAATGCAGCACATTTCCGTCTTTTTTCACGTAGAGTTTACCGGTTCCCGGTTCGATTTCGTTGCCGCAGAATGAACATGTTCTTCTCTCAACCATAATCGCCTTCTCCTCTTATCGTGGTCCACCGAGTTTCTTTGCTTCTCTTTGAGTCTCACTGAGCATTAAAATGTCACCTAAGCGAACAGGCCCCATGACGTTACGCGTGATGATTTTTCCTTTATCACGGCCATCTAAAACACGTAGTTTCACCTGGGAGGCTTCACCAGCCATGCCGGTTCGTTCAAGAACTTCTACAACTTCGCAGGGAATTCCTTCCAACATGTACTTAACCCGATTTCTTCAATTCTTCAATTTTTTTTGCGATATTATCGATGCCTTCTTTGTCTTTTCCGGGGTTTACAACAGCTACCGCGGTGGTTCCTACTGTTAATCCTGCTGCAGTACCAAGTTGTTCTTTACTGGTAACATACGTGTAAGGAATGTTTTTCTCTTCACATAAAACAGGCATATGGGCAAGAATCTCTTCAGGGGTTACATCTTCAGCCATGACAACAAGTTTTGCTTGTCCTCGTTCGACTTGTTTTGTAACCTCGTTTGCACCCTTGCTTATTTTACCGGTATCTCGGGCTTTCTCAACCAATTCATAGGCTAAATCTTGTACTTCTTTGGATGTTTTATATCGGACATACATCGCCATATGTTAGCCTCCTCTGGAGTATTTAACATCATCTCCCCATTGGGAAATGTAGAAGGGGGAATAGAGGCCACCTATAAAAATCTTGTGAAGATTTGAAACGAGAACAGAACCATGAAAATGTTTTTTAATAGCATATGTGTTTCCGCAAGCCTGTCATGTTTGCATTGATGTATCATGAGGATTATAATAAATATGATCTTGGTGTTGATCATCCATTGATCGGTAACAAGCCGCGTAAGACCATGGATTTTTTTAAAGAAAAAGGTCTTCTTGATGTGGTAGATATTTTTACTCCGAAAAAGGCAACAGAAAAAGATTTGCTGCGGGTACATGAGAAACAATATGTAAATCATGTGAAACAGTTGAGTAAAACAGGGGGCTGGTTAGCATCCGATACCCCTGCTCCGGTGGGTATCTATGAATACGCGCGTCTTGCTACTGGAGGAACAATTCTTGCTGGAGAAAAGTTATTTGATGGGTATGAATGTACCGTTAATCCTCTGGGAGGTTTTCATCATGCAAGTAAAGGTCATTCTTCAGGGTTTTGTTTTTTTAATGACATAGCAGTCGTGATAGAATATCTGCGAGAAAAACAAAAGTTGAATCGTTTTGCGATAATTGATTTGGATGTTCATCATGGCAATGGGACACAGGATATTTATGCTGCGGATCCCACTGTTTTGAATATTTCGTTTCATCAAGATGGAAGAACGTTGTACCCTGGGACTGGAGCATTGGAGATGATCGGTCGTGATGATGGGGAAGGATATACTGTGAATCTTCCACTGCCTCCGGGAACAGCAACCGGAAATTATGTGACAGCATTTGACGAACTGGTTCCGCCCCTTATAGATCAATTCAAGCCGGAGGTAATTATTTATCAGTGTGGTGTAGACACGCATCATTCTGATCCTTTGGCAAATTTAAAGCTTACATATCAGGCGTATTATCATTTGGCGGTAAAAGTTCAGGCGATTTCTCGTAAAACGTGTGATAAGTTGCTTGTTCTTTTTGGTGGTGGATATCAAAGCGATACGTGTGTGAAATCATATTATAATGTTATGTGTGGACTTCTTGGAAAAAAAGAGTATTTTAAAGAGGAAGAAATCCCTGATTTAGAAATCGATATTTATAAGGATCCTTATGGTTCACAAATAGATGATATCGTGTATGAATTGAAACAGAAGTTAAAACCATATTGGCAATTATAGAATTATAATAATAAATATATTTATCTTGTGTATTCAATCTTTGCCGATAACCTTATGAAGTCTTGCTTATTACCGGTTCTTGACAGTACTCCCTCGGGGGGAAAATGTATGGGCGCAGAAAATCTTGACATTCTTTTTAAACCAAAAAGCATTGCAGTTATCGGAGCAAGTGACTCAGTTGGTTCCGCAGGATACCGAATTTTTAGAAACCTAATAGGCTCAGGCTATGAAGGCATCGTGTATCCCGTGAATCCAAAACGGGAAAGCATCCAAGGAGTCCAAGCATATCCATCAATAAACGAAGTTCCAAGAGTTGTCGATCTTGCAATTGTCGTCACCCCTGCTAAAACCGTTGTCGATGTCGTAGAACAATGTGGAAAACGGGGCACGAAAGGAATTCTTATTATCTCCGCAGGATTCAAAGAAATTGGACCTGAAGGAGCAGCATTAGAAAAAAAATTATCAGATGTAAAAGAAAAATATGGTTTACGAATCATCGGTCCAAACTGCGTCGGATTCATTCTTCCCTATCTCAATTTGAATGCAACGTTTGCTGGTGCGATGCCCATGAAAGGAAACATCGCATTGATTTCCCAGAGTGGCGCAGTCTGCGGAGCCATTCTTGACTGGGCCGCCTCATCAAAAGTCGGGTTCAGCGGATTTGTCTCTGTAGGTTCAATGGTTGATGTTGATTTCGGTGATCTCATTGATTACTTTGGGATGGATATGCACACAAGAAGCATTGTTCTTTACGTTGAATCGATTACAAATGCGCGGAAATTCATGAGCGCAGCAAAAGGTTTCGCTCGAGCAAAACCTATTATTGTTATCAAATCCGGTCGATTTGCGGAAGGAGCAAAAGCAGCAGCATCCCATACAGGTGCACTGGCAGGTGAAGATGCTATCTACGACGCAGCGTTCCGACGAACAGGTATTGTGCGCGTGAAAGATATCCAGGATTTATTTGATTGTTCATCTATTCTTGCGAAGCAACCTCGACCGATGGGGCCGAATATCGCAATTGTGACAAATGCTGGAGGCCCAGGTGTTCTTGCGACTGATTCCATCATTGAAAAAGGAGGAAAGCTCGCACAATTGGCTCCGGAAACAATCGAGAAACTTAATCAGATACTTCCTTCAACATGGAGCAAAGGTAACCCTGTGGACATTATTGGAGACGGAGATGAAGAACGATACAAAAAAACCATTGAAATCTGTCTTCAGGATAACAACATCGATGGATTATTGATTTTATGTGTTCCTCAGGTCATGGCAGATCCGCTGAAACTAGCTGATCGAATCGTTGATATTGCACGGAAAACCACTAAACCAATTCTTACCTCATTTATCGGAGAATCAAGCGTGTATCATGCACGAGAAATCCTCAATCAAAACGATGTTCCCTCGTATCCTTCACCTGATGAAGCTGTGCAAGCCTATATGTATCTATATCATTATGAGCGACATCTCGCACAACTCTATGAGACACCTGAAGAACTCAATATAAAAACCTCATCTCACAAAGAAATTACTAAAAAAATCGTTGACACCGCTGGAAAAGAAAACCGGGAACTTCTGAATGAAAGCGAAGCGAAAACGTTTCTTGAATTGTATGGAATTAAAACCACAAAACCGTTGATCGCTGATACAGCGGAGAAAGCAGCGAAACTTGCAGAGAGCATCGGATACCCTGTTGTTTTGAAAATTCTTTCACCGCAGATTTCCCATAAAAGTGATATCGGTGGCGTCGTCCTTGATCTGCGTTGCGGAGATGATGTAAAAAAGACATTTACTGAGATGATGAAACGAGCGAAAGAAAAAGTCCCGAATGCAAAAATCCTTGGTGTAACTATCCAGAAAATGATAAAAAACCCTGGGTATGAGCTGATTTTGGGATCAAAAAAAGACCCTGTGTTTGGTTCGATCATCCTCTTTGGCTTAGGTGGTATTTTTACCGAGTTGTTCAAAGATCGTGCGATTGGTTTTCCTCCGTTAAATCAGGTTCTCGCCCAGCGGATTATCGAGAAAACCAAGGCGTATGACCTTTTGAAAGGTTTCCGTGGGATTCCACCTGTGAACATGAAAAAAGTTGAGGAAACATTGATTAAATTTTCTCAATTGATTATTGATCACCCTGAGATCAAAGAAATCGATGTGAACCCATTGATTCCACAGGGAGATGATCTGATCGCAGTGGATGCCCGGATTATCCTTGACAAAGACCCAGCGAATCATCCTCATTTGGTTATTTCGCCATATCCATCAAAATACATGAAAAAAATTAAGTTAAAAGATGGAACAAAGGTTATGCTTCGTCCGATAAAACCAGAGGATGAGCTGATGTGGCTTGATATGTTTCAGACGTTTTCTCAGGAGACAATTCGATTCCGGTTTTTCCGAATCATCAAAGAGACCCCGCATGAGGTGCGAACCCGTTATTGTAACATTGATTATGATCGGGAGATGGCACTTGTCGCAGAAGTCGAAGAGAACGGTAAGAAAAAAATCCTTGGGGTCACACGATTAATTGTTGACCCGAAAAAGTCAGAAACAGCTGAGTTTGCACTTGTGGTTAGTGATAAATGGCAGCGACTTGGTCTTGGATCTGATTTCATTGATTACACAATAGAGGTTGCAAAGGATAAACAGTTGAAAAAAATGTACGGCGTCGTTTTAAAGGATAACTATCCAATGATTGCACTGTGCCGGGAGAAACGTTTTAAGTTTTCAGAGGGAGATCCAGGTGAATATAAAATTGAATATAATATTGAATCACCGTATGATATTGATGATTCTGTGTTGCAAAATGATCATCCGCCTCTTGAGGATAGTGGCGGTATGGATAGTCAAATGGACTGTAGTAATAGAACTCAGAGCAATAATAATTCTGATAAAAACCTTAAGCTCATTAAACCGTGAAATAATATCTTATCATACTGGCAGAGGGCTGCGTTCAACCTCTAGTCGATCTGCTGTTGGATATTCCTCGATCATGTAACAAGTATATCCTTGTTTTTTTAGTTTTTCTGCAAGGTTTTCAAGGATCCATAATCCGATTTCAATCCTCTTTTTTTCTTTATCAAAAAACAGGTATTTTGAAGGAACATGGTATGTTGTTTTGAGTTCTGCGAACAAGGTTTCAAGCAAATGCTCGGTGGATGAGTAAATTACTCCTTTGATAAATGTCCCGTCCTCGCTGATGACATCGTACTCTTTTGCAACATGAGTAGCTCTGCGTTTTATTCTGTTTCTCAGTTGAACACCGTCTTTAAAAGATACGGAACAGTAATGAACACCTATGTTAAGATCCATTTCAGTCATGCTTTTTAGAACTGATAATGCGGTTTCTTCGCTTCCTTTGACTGCTGCAGATATTTCATCTTTTACTGTGTATCCTTTTAAGAGAAATGCATCGTTATTCCGCTCGGAAAACTCAAGTTCATTAAGATTAATCCATCGTACTCCCGCTGTCACAGCCCATTTGATTAGAGAAAGGATCTGCTGTTCTTTTCCAGGGATCACTGGAATTTCAATGGCAACATCGATGTTTTGAGTCAGTGTTTTTTTTATTGTTTGGGCAACAGGGGTTTTTTCCATATGATCCCATACTTGAGGCATAGGATGAAAACGGATTTCATCAAGACCTGTGGCAATTACATCTGAGATGTATCCTGTGTTTTGAAGACCTGATGTGTAGAGATGGATGTGAAAGGAAGATCCAAATGTATCCTTGAGAAGACCGATGTATGTTTGTACGCGTTTCCAGACAAGGAGTGGATCACCGCCTGTGATTCCTGCGCCTTTTGCATCAATGTATCGTGCCTCGCGTAGTAACGTCTCGGTATCTTGTTCGTTGTGAAGTTCCCATTCATCTGCGAAGATGCGATCGGTTCCTCCTTTTTTAAAACTGAGTGGGCAGTAAAAACAGTTGGTATCGCATACCCCGGTTACGAGTAAGACAAGTTTTGCGCCTTGTGCGCACATCTTACATGCAGGGGAAAGCGGAGTGATATAGGCACTGTCTTTTAGCCAGGGAACAATTTTTCTCATAAATGATAGCGACATCTCTTCAAGTTATTAAAATCTGTGTGTATCTTTTATGGTTCTAATGATTAGGTAAAAATAAGATAATTATATAAAACCGGTAATTCATATAAATGGTGAGAAAAAATGAACGCTGTTCGTATTGTTCGGTTCATAGGGATCCTTCTTCTTTTTTTGATTTCAACAATTGCACCAAGTGGCCTTGTTTTAGAGGGAAAACACATGGTAATGCAAGGATCACAACCGCTTGTTCTTGTAACCGGTTTTGAACCATTTGGTAAATACGACGTTAATCCAAGTCAATTGATTGCAGAGGCATTAAATGGAACGGAAATCAAAGGCGCACGAATCATAGGAATTGTTGTTCCTGTGAATTTTACTGAGTCGGTTGCAATGGTTACACAGGCGATTGAAGACTATCATCCATTGATTGTTCTGAGTATTGGTCTTGCTGCATCCTCAAAATGTGTTCGTGTGGAAAATGTTGGTTTGAATGTGAAACGTGATCCAAATGAGACAGGGATTAATAGACTAGATAAATCAGGTCCGCTGTTTCGATTTTCATCGCTACCATCAGCAGTAATTGTTAAAGAACTTAAAAGTTCAGGAATTTCAGTTCGGCAGAGTTGGTTTGCAGGGTCGTATGTGTGTAATGCGCTTTTGTATGGTGTTCTTGGCTATATCACGAATCATAATCTTGATACGCATATGGGTTTTCTTCATGTTCCGTTGTTGTCGTCTCAAAACCCACAAGGAATGCCGCTTCAAACCTTGATTAATGCAACGCAGATCGTAATCACTGTTAGTCTCCAAGAAATATAGGAGATATTTTTTGATTTTTTA
>CAIYYQ010000086.1 GCA_903930505.1 Methanobacteriota archaeon | reverse complement strand
TTATATTTTTTTGTTTTCATTTGATAATCGAAAACATATTTACTATTGTCATAATTTTCATTGCTACATTATACATTTCAAAAAATGAATGTTTTAATACAGTATTGATTTTAGTTCGTTAGCGAGTAAATGTGTTATCCTGCCTGAATTTTTGATGTGAATTTACTAATAAATTAAATAAAAAACTATTAATGAAATGAATAGAAAAGGATAAAAGGAAAATTAAATTATGTCTACGAAAACGAGTGAGGAGGATTTCAAATGTTAGAGCTCATGGTTTTGTTAGTGTTCGTAGCGATAGTAGTACTATTCTTTATTATTAAAGGATTAGCACTCATTCACGACGACGAAGTAGGTATTCTTACAAAGAAAATGTTTGGTAGAAAATTACCGCAAGGTCGAATTATTGCTCGATCTGGAGAAATTGGTGTTCAAGCAGATATCGTTATGCCTCGGTTACTTTGGAGAAATCCCATTACCTGGAAAATTGAGAAAGCACTGGTCGTTGAGATAAAACCGGGGGAGATTGGTATCGTCGAATGCATTGATGGTGACCCGCTTCCAATGGGCCGTCTGCTTGGAGACTCGGTAGAGTGTAACTCCTATCAGGATGCAAAGAAATTTCTTGAAAGCGGAGGAAAAAAAGGTCCGCAGGTAGAAATCCTTAGACCGGGTACGTATCGTATCAATCTGAAGGTCTTCAATGTGACAAAACAACCTGCCATTGCGATCGATGAAGAAAAAATCGGTGTGGTTGTCGCACAAGATGGTACTCCGTTACCATCCGGTTTTATTATTGCACCAAAACCGAATATTGATGAAACAAAACCTCGTCATAATTACTTCCAAAACGGACAGGCGTTTATTGACTGCGGCGGGTATCGGGGTCCACAGCTTGACACGTTGCAGCCTGGTGAATATTATATCAATCCTCATTTGTTTGATGTAAAAGTCTGTGATATCGCTGAGGTCCCACCAGGATACGTTGCGGTTTTACGATCAAACATCGGTGAAGATATTGGAGAACAAGAAAAAAAGAAAATCCCTGAGAAAGTCCCAAAGGAACCAGGCTTTAATCAGCCTATTCATGAGATAGATGAAGTTGTTCTAACCGCAGATAAGAATCAACGTGGGATATGGAAAGACCCAATTGCTCCAGGAAAATATAATTTGAATCCTTTGGCGTTAACAGCATATCCCGTACCAACGAGCGCAGTAACTATTGATTGGGCGGCGGGAGCAGAATTGCGAGCAGAACATCGTATCGAAGGAACAATGAAAAATGTCATTCTGGGGATGACAGCAAAAAGATCAAGTGATACGGATACTGAAAGTGACAAGGCCAAGGAATTTTTTAAGTTCAGTCAGCTTCGAGTAACATCAAAAGATGGTTTTCAGCTTGATGTTGATGTACGAATGATTATCCGTATTGAGCCGCAGAATGCACCGTTTGTTATCGCTCGTTTCGGATCAGTTGCAAACCTTATCGAACAGATTGTTCACCCTTTGATTGATTCGTCGTTTCGTAACAACGCTGGAGAAAAAAAGGCTATAGAATTTGTTCAGGAACGATCAAAGCTACAACATGAGGCGCTACTCAAGGCTCGTGAGGAGTTCGAAAAATATCATGTCGAAGCACAGAATCTGCTTATTGCATATATAGCACTTGATCAGAATTTACTTCGGACGCAAACTGAAAAAGAAATAGCGATTCAGCAACAAGAACAGTATAAGCAACAGGCGAATGCAGAAGAGCAACGGATCGCGGTACAGGAGAAGAAAGCGCGGGCGGATAAACAACCTGAGGTAATTGCTGCAAAGTTATCTATCGACATCGCTACCGATAATGCTCATGCGGTACGACGGGAAGCAGAAGGTATTCGTGATGCGACAAAGACGAAAGCAGATGGTGAATCGTATCAAAAAGAAATGGTTGGGAAGGCTATTGCAAAGGCATACAACGCCCAAGCAGAAGTCATTGGCAAACAGAACCTTGCTGCCATCCAACTCATGGAAAAAGTCTCAGAGGGACAGGTACGGATCACACCAGATTTCCTCGTGACTGGTGAAGGTACATCGGGGAATCTTTTTAACGCATGGCTTGCCCAAATGGTGTCAAATCAATCACAAAAAACAAAGAGTGAAGACGGACATAAAGAGCTAAAGGAAACCGAAGGATCAGGTTCCGTTGGTACTGAGAATATTTCATCAAATAAGTAGACGGTACTAGGTTGTAATATGACAAAGTTCTCCCTTTCTAATACTGTATAGCTTATAGTAATGAAATTTCTTTTTTTATTAAATTTTTAAGGATGACAAATATTAAAAGATAAAAAATCTTTAAGGAAATGTGTTAAAATGAATACTTGGAAATCTGTGTTGAAATCTGACCCAACCACTTGGTTGTTAGAAAAAAATAATCCTACAGTGCGATATTTTACGTTGCGTGATATCTTAGAAAAACCTGAACATGATGAAGAGATGAGAGAAGCCAAAAAGGACATCATGGAAACAGGGGTAGTACCTGCTATCTTATTGAAACAGAAAAAAGAAGGATATTGGGAAGAACCTGATCGTTTTTACAATGCTAAATACAAAGGAACTGTGTGGCAGCTGATGATTCTTGCTGAGCTTGGAACAGATGGAAAAAACACCCAAATTCACAATGCATGTGAGTTCATCCTTTCATATTCGCAAGACTTGGAAAGTGGTGGTTTTGCCCATTCCACGAGTGCTAAAAAAGGCGGTGGGCGGCACAGTGAAGTGATTCCTTGTTTAACTGGAAACATGGTCTTTAGTTTGATTCGGTTAGGATATCTTGATGATAAACGAGTTCGAGAGGGTATCAAATGGATTACTTCTTATCAGCGGTTCGATGATGGGATAAAAGAATCGCTAAAAGGCTGGCCGTACGATCGGTTGAAGGCAGCGTGTTTGGGGAGGCATACTTGTCATATGGGTGCAGTGAAAACATTGAAGGCATTGGCAGAAATCCCAAAACAGAAACGATCAAGTGACGTGCAGAAAACCATTAAACAAGGAGCCGAATATCTTCTCATTCATCATATATTCAAAAAAAGTCATGATCTGAGTAAAGTCCCCAAGCCTGGTTGGCTGAAATTTGGTTTCCCTCTGATGTATCAGGACGATGTCTTGGAGATTCTTGGGATTTTAACACAACTTGGGTACAACGATGAACGGATGCAAGAAGCAGTTGACATTGTGATCTCAAAACAAAATAGTCAAGGACGATGGATGTTGGAAAATACGTTCAATGGTCGTTTTCACGTAAACATTGAGCAGAAAGGTAAACCAAGCAAATGGATCACATTGAATTCATTACGGGCATTGAAACGATTTTATAAATAACAAAAAAAAGAAAGAGGCCGTTTGAACAGTCTGTTATTTTTTACTGAGGAGGTTTTTGTTGGTTATCAAAAATCTGCACATCAGTAATTTGTTGAGGTACATTACTATCTAAAGTTTTTGTTTTTTTCTTCATCACATAACCGACTACTAGGAAAATACAACCAGCAACAAGAGCAAGAACACCACCAATAAGATACAGATAATTCGTGCCACTGAAATAATAGTTTACCGTCACCGATTGTTCAGTAGATTCGAATCCAAGACCATGATTTGTCACAAAATAATATGTATCAGGATTCGGCAAATCAACGTTAAATGAACCACTTGAAACATTTAACTCATGATAAAAATATACTGTTGGTAGTAAATTAATACTATATGTCTGATATTGCTGTTCATTTAAAATATAGACATCAACGTTACCAGATGACACTGTAAATGATCCATAAAACTTCCCTTGTAATGATCCTTGAGTCTTTAAATAATAGTAATAAGCATCACCAGGGGGAATCGTCAGAACCTCTTGCTTGGTAATTGAACCATAGCTATTTTCAAGGAGATACGCTCCACCAAAAAAAACGAGAAGACCAACAACAATGAAAATTTTAAACGATTTCATCAGATCCACTCCGCAGAAAGAATAACTGATTGAGGAAGGGACTTTGTAAACGCTTCTTGTATCTTTTTAGCATATTCTTCCACAGCAATTTTTTCTTTTATTCCCTCTGATTTTTTCTGTTTTATATATTCTTTTGGTGGGATAAGGAATGCTCGAATTTTTTTATTTTTTCCAGTCCCGACATCTGTGTATTCGAGATAAAGAGAGTACGGCGAACCAAGAGGTTTTTTTATTGAGATCTTCTGGACTTGATAATGTAAAATAACGATGTTATCCTTATTTTGAATGAACTGATCGATATTTTCCTGAGAATAATCATGTGTTTTCCGTTCATTTAATAAATTTCCAGCAAGAATTCCAATACCACCACCTAAAAAATAATTCGCAGTTGCATGTGTCGCACGTTCGAGGACAAAAATAGATCGAGCCTCTGTTAATACAAGACTATATTCCTTTGGACCAGATAAACCATGAATCACTATATTTGGGATTATACCTCTCAGTAGCTAACATTTTTTAGTGCATCCCCGATTGACAATCTGGGATGATCAACAATGGGGATGCACCAAACACACACATATCTAGAAGAGACTATTTTAAACTTATTCACAACAATCAATCTACACTT
>CAIYYQ010000085.1 GCA_903930505.1 Methanobacteriota archaeon | reverse complement strand
CAACAATGAATTATTATCTAAGCATGATATAAACGGAAAAGACATGTATAAAACTACTGAAAAAGGCATGCTTATATTGAAGCAACTTCATGATATTAAAAAATATTTCAAATGATGTGTAGGCTTTTTTATTTTTAACAAATGTATTCCTATTTTTGCACTAGTACCCACATCTGATTTTCTCTTTTTGTTCATAATGTCTTATTTAAATTTTGTGAATGATTGATATGTATCATACGTTCACAATCGTGTTAAATAATGGCATACAAAGATAGTGTGAAGGTGGTAGGTGAAATGGAAAAAAATAAAGTAGAAATACTGTTAGTAGAAGACGACAGTGATGCTGCTACATTGGCATCCTTGGCATTTGAGAAAAACAAAAGTATCGCACCAGTAAAAATACATTGTGCAAAGGATGGTGTTGAAGCTTTGGAATACATATTTGGTGCTAAAGAGGCAGATGGATTTTTGCTCAGTCATCATCCGCAGTTGATCCTCCTTGACCTTAAATTACCGAAGATGGATGGATTAGACGTACTTAGAAAAATAAAAAAACATCCAGAGGCAAAAGATATACCTGTTGTTGTCATGACTGGTTCGAATGATCAGACAGATTGGATAGAATCTTATTCTTTAGGTGCCGAATGTTTTTTGCGTAAATCTATAAATTTCAATGAATTTATTGAGGCAGCTGGTTGGATTCTAGCAGGTGCTATTGAACAAAAATCTTTGTAGAAATATCAATACTATCGAAAGGAGAGAAAAAAATGAAAGAAAATAAATTAAAGATATTGTTGGTTGAGGATAATCCTGATGATATAGACTTGGCATTGTTGGCATTTAAAAAATATAAAGTTATAGAATCATGTGAAATACATGTTGCACGGGATGGCGCTGAAGCATTAGACTATCTCTTCGGATCTGTAGATGCTGATGGGGTTGTGCTCAGTCATCGTCCAGGGTTGATACTTCTAGATCTCAAATTACCTAAAATAGACGGGATCGATGTATTAAAAAAGATAAAATCACATATAACTGCAAAAGAGATACCTATCGTCGTCTTAACAGGTTCAGATAATAAAAACGATCAGTATGACGCTTATTCTTTAGGGGCTGATAGTTATCTCTGTAAATCTGGGAGTCTTGGTCAGTTCGTTGAAGCAGCAAGTTGTGCAATACTAAACGCTACTAATCAAGATATCCCCTTTAGTTATCAATAAGGTGGTGAGAAAAAATGGAACAAAAAATAGTGGGGAAAGAAATAAAAGAAAATGAGGAAATACATTTAAGAGGAGTGTTTGAAAATGAAACTGTAATGATGCGATGTGCTCCGTATTTTACCTATAGCCATTCATTGAAAAACCAAGATAAACAAATGTAAAACGTGGTGGATTCAAAAGAAGGTCCTCTCCTTGAAAAAGATGATTCCTTCTCATTTTTTTTTACATTCTGAGGTAATGGAATATCACATAATGAGAGAGATTCATACTTGTGTTTGTTAACAAATTGAAGGGATGGGGGCATTTAACCCATACTCATAGATCTGCAGGAGGGAGCACGGAGCTAGGGTGAAACACCCGCAAGGAAAAACATAAAAACATTATAATATTATGCTGTGTATGATATCCGAACGAACATCGAAATTCACTAAGTTCTAATACTATTTACTTTCTTTTTGTGATTTAAATGTATGTTGTTCCATCAGTACATTGGCAATATAATGCACTATTACTTCATCATTGCCCTTATCGTCTTCTTCAATTGCTTTGTAATATTTGATCTTATCTCTTAGTTCTACATAAAACATTGGGAATTTGTTTTTCATTAATATCCAGTTCATCACAACTCTTGACGTTCTTCCATTCCCATCAGAAAACGGATGAAGTCGTACTAATTTATTATGTAAAATTGCACCTAATTCAACAGGATGTAGGCTTTTCTTAGCAGAATAGTACCATTGGAATATTTTCCTCATTTCTTCTTTAAGTTTATTATGGGTGGGAGGAATCCATTCAGAACCAGAAATTCTCACATTATGATTTCTGTAACTGCCAACAATTTTGCAGTTTGTGTTCTTGGTAAGTAATCCATGAATTTTTAGTAAAAACTTTTGATTAAATTCTCCCTTATAGTCTCTCATGAATTCATAGCAGTCTTTTGAGTTTATTGCTTCATTATAATCATTTGGAGTGGCACCTGCAGAGATGATGTCCTCAGTTAAAATCATGCTTGTTTCTCGCAGACTCAAGCGATTGCCTTCGATAGCATTTGAGTTATACGTAAATCTCACGATAAAGTCTTCTTCATATTTTTTTATATCAGTAGCGCTTAGTTTTCCATACCATTTGTTAAAAATCTTTTTCAAATCCTGTAATTTCTCTGCTTCAGTGTCACTTAGATACTTTTGCTTAGAAATAGGTTTCATGAGTCCTTTTTTTAATGCATCTGTTTCAATCTCTGCGATTGCTTTTGTTATTTGTTTTTTGGAAGGGGGCTTATCACCAATATACTTTCTTAGTTTCTTCCATTTTTTGCTATTCACTCTAAAGTTCTTTGTGATGTAATAGTATGTTTTGTCGTTCCTTTCAATCCGTTCTATATAAACCATATCTTATTGTATGGGCACAACAACATATAAAGTTATCTATTTTTGTTAAGTAAAGTGCCCTTACAATTCATGAGATTGTTCCATTGCATGGGCACACAGAAATACAACCGCTATCATTTTTGTTTAATATTGTGCCCGTATATATCATATAGGAGGTTCCCGCAAAGAGCTGCATACAGAAACTTATATTTTTTAGAGACGTCCAACAGGCGAAAAAACATAAAAAATGCTGCAGGAGGGGGCACCGAGCCAGAGTTCAAAGCCCACTTAGGATTTGAGCGCTAATGTTACAGTAAAAATTGTGTTTTTCTTCTGTTAAACAATCGTGCTAATTAGTAGCAAGGGGCCCGAGCCGGGATTTGAACCCGGCACAAAGGATCCACAGTCCCATATGTTGCCAGACTACACTACTCAGGCCATGTTGATTAGTCGGAGGCAAGGATTGAAGAAGAAATATTTAAAGTATGTGTCTTGTTATTGACGGCAAACTACAAGAACAACGAGTGAATAAACCAAATTACGTTGCAGGGGTAGCCAAGCTTGGTCAACGGCGCAAGATTCAGGGTCTTGTCCTTAGTGGTCCGCGAGTTCGAATCTCGTCCCCTGCATTTTTTATATTACACGTGTTATAAAAATAATTAATGCACCTATTTACCGGTAAATTAGTAAAAAATAAAGGAAAAAGAGAAAAGAGGTTACCCCGTTATTTCGTGTATCCTTTCTTCAACACCTTTAATCTCTTTTTCCAATTCTTTTTTATATTTTTTGAGGTTCTCAATTTCCTCATCTTTACTGAGGAAATGTCTATGTTTTGGTGTGTAGTAACAACACCGTTGTGGTTCGCAACCGCATTCGCACATTTTATATTCTCCCGATACATTCTATATAGTAGATATGCATCTAATAGTAGGTATAAATTGGTAAGTATTTAAAGGAGAAAGTTAATTTCGAGATAGAAGGTATCTGTGTGGTGACGTAGTATGCATAACGAAAAATGCAAATGTGAAGACGGGGAATGCCTTTGCCCAGTGCAAGGAATCATTGATGTTGTAGGTAAAAAATGGGCAATCTGTATCGTGAATCACTTAGGGAGGGCCAAATCCCTTCGATATAATGAAATAAAAAACCAAATAGGAGTAATAAGTCCAAAAACACTCTCCGACACACTTAAAGTATTGGCGAAAGAAGGGTTAATTAAAAGAGATGTCTACCCTGAAACACCGCCTCGTGTTGAATATTCATTAACGAAAGAAGGAAACGAATTAAAAACTGCTCTATTACCACTGTTACAATGGTTACAAAAACATTAATCATCAATCAGTTTGTCAACAACTGTCAATCATTATCATGCAGGTATTTTGGTGTTCAAATCCCTTTTTCCCCCTGCACTTTTTGTAGTGAATCTTATTTTCTTTTTTCTTCGAAATGTTGAAAACCACAGAAACCTATCTTTGTATTACCATGAACATACGAAAAGCAATACTTGGTGATGCAGAAGATATTACAAAACAGAACATACTATTAGCAAAAGAATCTGAAAAAGTAGTCCTTGATGCTAACACCGTGTTTGCTGGGGTTAATGCAGTACTTTCTGATAAGAGAAAAGGATTCTATATCGTAGCGGAAGAAGATAATGTAATCATCGGGCAGATGATGATCACGTTTGAATGGAGCGACTGGAGGAACACAAACATCTGGTGGATACAGAGTGTGTACGTGCAGAAACAATGGAGAAAGAAAAAAATTTTTTCTGAGCTTTTTCAGTATATCCAACAACAAGCACGTAAACATCATGTTTCAATTCTTAGGCTCTATACCTATGAAAGTAACACGGTCGCTCAGATCGTCTATCAACAGATTGGCATGCAAAAAGAACCGTATATGTTCTATCAAAAAACTAATTCTAAGGTTCTATAGTATCTGTTGCATGTATCAAAATATACGGTATGTGGTTTCGTTTCACAAGTTCAAAGACGAGGGCTGTGGTCCCTCCTGTTATTAGAATAAGACCTTGGTCTTCATGAACATCCCATCTGTTATCATGATAGTATCCTTCTCGAAACGGAATCATATCTTGGGAAAGCCAGAGTACTTGTTTACCACCGTTGCTCACTTGATATACGATCACGTTGCCATTATTTGTTAACCCTGTGATGAGACGGCCATCGTTCTCAGGGTTAGGATCAACTCCAAATGCGAGATAGATGAGATTGTTTGGGAGTGTAAACGTTTGAACTCTTGTTGTTCCGCTAGGAGCCTCCCCTTCATCAAGGTCTCGCGCAATTCCACCGCTAACCATGGTATCTAACGCTGATTCCAATGTTCTGCATTCGTTTTCTAGTTCATGTTCAGATGCAGTGATTTGTAGATTTTGAAATCCAATTGCCACTATTACAGCAATCGCGGCAACAACCGCGATGCTGATGATCATGCGGATCGGAATCATTTCTGTCGCATTCGTATCAAATCGCCTGAAACGATATTGACAGAAAACTTTACGTTGTGGTTTCGTCTGTTTCTCGTGCATGTGCTTCTCCTCCGCCATGCCAGCTTAGCCGAGGTCGGATCTTTACCAGTTGAGATGATTCTGATGTGTCATCAACAATGAGGGCAACACCTTTTTCCTCCCCGATTTTTTTTATTGACTCGGCGATATCTCCATGCATGTACACAGGGCGGATACGACTGAGCGCGTCGATGTCGTCTTGGGCGGTGAGTCGATGACAGATAATGATATCGCTATGAGAGAGAACTTCATTGTCAAGTGAGCTTGGTCGCTGTGTTGCAAGAACAAGTGTTAATCCGGGTTGTCGTCCTTGACGCATCCACTCGTTGATAAATACTTCTTTACTAAGCACTTCTGCATCATTTGGTAAGAACAATTGTGCTTCGTCAATAGCGCACCAGACCATCGGTAACCCTTTTTCCTCAACAGTGAATCCTATTTTTTTCTGTTCATGAATCTTGCGTTCTCGTACTCGTTCAAGAAAGATTTGCTCACCAATAAGTGCTGCAACGATTACTTTTAATTGTGGATGGGGAAGATGACTCAGATCAAGAACTGTTACAGCTCCACGGTTGACAAGATCAGTAGCATTCATACCATCTTTTTCAAAGATACCCCAGGAATCTGCCATCATCACCATGTTTTCTGCTGCAGATTTTACTACGGGATCACTTTTTTTGTCATGCTGTATATAGGTGAATACATCTGCAAGAGAAAACAGAGGAACTGATGTTTGCAGATGTACTATTGCTCTCGTAAATAACACACCTAGTGGTTCTGTTGGTTTCACGTTGAAGAGTTGACACCAGTGATAAGATGTTAGATCCGCAGTTCGAAGAGAAAGTCGTTGTGCATCTATTCCTTTTGATGTGTAATCATCTAAAGCAGATTTCGGTACGATAATGCGGATATCAAAACCTGTTGAATCAAGATTCCATTCTTTGAGTGTTTCTTTTTCTTTTTTGTTTGGGTAACGCATCGTCCAGAAAATCCCTAGTGTGTCAAAAACAAGGACGCCGATGTTATGTTTTGTTTGTGTGTCAAGTAACGTGAGTTCTTCGATTATGGTTCCGATGGTATAGGATTTTCCATAGCCTCGTTTTCCGCAGATGAGGATGATATGCGGTCGATCAGCATCAAGATATACGGGTGCCCCGAGTGATCCGTCTAATGCGTAGTATCTGCCAAGTTGTAAGGTGCTACCCGCTGTTTTTTCTTTGCGGCCGAGAACGTACTGTTTTTCTGTATGTGTCACCATAGATATTTCCTCCAAAGCCCCAATTTTTTATATAGAAAATTATATATGGTAAATACTATTTATATTTGTGTATTGGAAGGTCCGTGGAATAGATACAGATGAAACAATTACTGATGAAAAGACATACGAACTAAAGGATACCATTTTTTGTATCCCAAAAACAAACATGCAATAATTTTCAACAGACAAACGGACACTTCAGAGGAGAAAATCCAATGGATGAATATATCTGTCCGTACGCAGTCGTGAGAAAAACCGAAAACAAAACCATTCACATCAACTGCAGAAGTTGCACCCATGGCGAATCCACGATCAGCGATGAAACCTGCAGATCAAACATCTTTACAATCCTCAGACAAGAACAAGGCGTTGATCAGTTGATATTTAATCATGCACTCGTCAAGATTTTTAATAATGAACATCTTGAACTCTTGAATCACTGCGCACAGTTTATAGAAAAAATCGAAGCCTACGGTGATTTGAAAACACCGCCACAAGACACACAAAGTTGCAGACGCTGTGCACAGACACGACATGCAGCAATACAAAACATGATTACACTTTCAAAAAAAGATCCTCTGCGTGCATTTCATCAGATGCATACGCTCATAAACCAAGAAAACCCAGGGGAAACGTTTTGCCCATCGTGTATTGAAGAGTACACTAACCGAATAAAAGACGTGATGACAAAAAGCGAACTAGCCCATCGAATTTCTCAGGAATCATTCGATAGTGAATCGTTCTACTCAACAGTTATCAGACCATATGTTCGACCCGGGTTCATTGATTCCTATATCCAGATGGAACCCCCAAACGATGCAGTATTTCTTGAATCCTACGACGTATCCAGAAAAGACGGTCGGCCAATGAAAGTATCCCTTTATCTTCTAAGAACACGACCGGAGAAACTCTACTTTGTTGTCCCATCTGAATATGATCTTCCTCGTAAAGAAATAGAGTTACTCGAACAGGTGCGTTTGCGTCTTTCTCAGCACAGACCAAAGGATGCATCGTTCATGGATGCAGAAACTGCGCGAGAATATTTCCATCGTTTCGGCAGAAACATTATTGCCACATTGGTAAAAGAAAACCAACTTCATCTTTCGGTCGGACGAATTGAATATCTGTCTGATCTGTTTGCCCGTTACACCGCAGGATTCGGCATCCTCGAAGATTTGCTTCTCGACTCTCGCATTCAAGATGTCTATGTGAATGCTCCGGTGAACAACAACCCGCTTCATATCGTCCTTGATGGTGAGGAATACACGTCAAACATCTTTCTTTCTCAGGGTGATATCGATGCACTATCGTCTCGGTTTCGAACACTGAGTGGACGGGCGTTTTCTGAGGCATCACCTATACTTGATATGGATCTGGGAAGGTATCATACTCGTGTCGCTGCGATCGCAAGTCCCTTAACACCCAAAGGAATCGCATTTGCCTTTCGACGTCATCGTGAGAAACCATGGACACTTACGCATTTCATCGCAAACCATATGCTCTCCGCTGAGGCAGCAGGGCTCCTTAGTTTTCTTGTTGATGGTCAGGCGTCTCTTCTTATTGCGGGGAGTAGGGGATCTGGGAAAACTTCCTTGCTTGGTGCATTGATGCTTGAAATCCCGCAGCGGTTTCGAATTCTGACTATTGAAGATACAGCTGAGATTCCCGTGGATCAACTACAAAAATTTGGTTATAAAATCCAGTCATTGATCACAAAATCCATTTCGTCAGGTGCTGCATCCACAGAGGTTGATCCAGCTGTTGCGTTGCGTACCGCGTTGCGTCTTGGGGAGTCTGTGTTGGTTCTTGGGGAAGTCCGTGGAGTCGAGGCAAAGGTGCTGTTTGAGGCGATGCGAATTGGTGCTGCTGGAAACTTGATTATGGGAACCATTCATGGGTCAACTACACGTGATGTATTTGAGAGGGTCGTCTATGATATTGGGGTGCCGGCAACTTCGTTTAAAGCAGTGGATGCAGTGGTGATCGCTGCCCCAATTCGTGCAGAGGGCGGTATGGAACGCAAACGCCGGCTTCTTCAGGTGTCTGAGATTACGAAAACCGGGTGGACAACGACGCCAGATCCTGAGAAAATCTTCCAGGATCTTATGATGTATGATGCGGTAAAAGATGAATTATGTACGACTGATCTTTTAGACATGGGACAGTCGCAGTTGATTCGAATGATTGCTCGGAAATGGGGGATAACCGTTGAAAAAGCGCTGCAGAACATCAAACTGAGGACCATGGTTAAATCCATGATTGTTGATAAAAGTAAAGAAAACCCTGATTTACTTGAGGCACTAATGAATCGTGATGCAAACAATGCGTTGTGGATGTTTATTGAAGAATGTAAAATACGGAAAAAAACAGTGGATTATCGTTTGGTTCAGAAACAGTGGACCGTCTGGTTTCAATCGTATGTGGAGCGGCGATCATGAGCGTTTCTGGTCATTGGTTTGAGCGTGGTTCGCGATTCGCAGGCAAGTATTTTTCTTGGGTGGTTCCAAATAAAAAGAATACACATCGTAAGCTAAATCGGTATTTTTCAGAGGAGTATTGTGAGGTTCTTCAGTTCACGGGTTTAGAACTAAAACCTCGTGAAATTCTTTGTTTTGCTCATGCATGTGCATTGATTTCTTTTTTTGTTTTTTTCTTTTTTGATATCTTGGTTCTGTTTGTGTATGGTTTTCGTCTTGGAGATGTGGATGTGGGAACAATTCTTCTTATGGGTGTCGCATCTATTGTTGTTCCGCTTGTGATAATGAATCTTGTGGCAAATTACCCAAAAACCTATGCACGTTACATGAAAATTCATTCACTTGGTGACGTCCCAGAGATTTTAAGTTATCTTGTCATGTATTTGAAACTTGTTCCGAATCTTGAGAACAGCGTGAAGTTTGCTGCGCAACAGTCTTCGACGTCTCTTGCTTGTGATCTGCGCAAGATGCTGTGGGATATGGAACTTAGGGTCTATCATGGAATTGATGATGCGCTTACAAATTTTGCGAACAAGTGGGGAAAATGGAGTGATTATTTCAAACGGTCCTTGCATTTGATTCGTAGTTCTATTCAGGAGCGTGATGAGGCATCGCGGACGATTACGTTGAATCGAGCGTTGGATGTTTCATTAGAAGGAACGCGGGATATGATGAATCAGTTTGCAAGTAAGTTGCAACAGCCGACCATGGTGATTTATTCTATCGGCATCATGATTCCGCTTGCTCTTGTTGCAATGCTTCCTGCGACAGGTCTTGTTGGAGTAAAAATTACGATTTTTCAGGTGTTTTTCCTGTATGATGTTTTTTTGCCGTTGGTTATTTTTTTGTATATGCGTAAGATTTTGCTTTCGCGACCTGCAACGTTTTCGCCACCGGTCATCCCTTTTGATCATCCGAAGCTTTTGGGTATTCACAAACGCAGACGGTTGCTGGTTGCTGTTCTTGTTGGTTTTCTTATTGCTCTTCCGGGCATCGTTTTTCTTATTGCACCAAGACAATATTCTTCTTTTGGTTGGTTTGCGTTTCTTTTTGATGAGAATGGGTTGTTTTCTTTTGTCCCTGTCACATTGTTTATTATCTGGGGGATTGCGGTTGGTCTTTCGCTGTATTGCCTGAGTGTGTATACGCCGTATATAAAAATCCGAAATGATATCAAACAGATGGAAAAGGAGTTTAGCGACGCGCTGTATATTCTTGGGAAACGTATCGCTGAAGAGAAATCTCCTGAGGAAGGGTTTTTGTATGCTGCGACAACGATGGGTGATGCAAAAATTGCTGGAGTGTTTCAGCAGACCGGGTAT
>CAIYYQ010000084.1 GCA_903930505.1 Methanobacteriota archaeon | reverse complement strand
TGTGTGTTTGGTGCATCCCCATTGTTGATCATCCCAGATTGTCAATCGGGGATGCACTAAAAAATGTTAGCTACTGAGTTGTACCCCCATTATTTATCATTTAGAAATTGAATATAAATCTTTGCAATAAAATAGAGACGAATTCTCTTGAACACCTGCGATGATTAGTATCCAAAAAACAGCATAAATTTAAATAAGGTATTTGGTATCAGGCTGCAGCAGGATGATTAAATATGGGAGACAAAAAAGCAGATTTAGCAGGACCTGGAATAAGCACGTACAAAGATGTGGAAAAAATCTTACCAAAAGATTATAACTCCTTGCTGACATCGAAGGAAACACAAAAAGCAATTTTCACCGTCAAACACTACATCGAGGAGAATCTAGGTAAAGAATTGAATTTGATGATGGTGACGGTTCCCCTTATCGTTGATGCGGAGAGTGGGGTGAATGATAATCTTGATCGAGATGGTTCACGTACACCAGTTGAGTTTTCCTGTGGGCTTGGGATTAATCCACGTATTCGTGCCCAGGTTGTACAAGCAGCGACGAAATGGAAACGATTGGCACTCAAAGAGTTCGACATGAATGTTGGAGAAGGTCTCAATACAGATATGCATGCAATCAGAAAAGATTACTTCCTTGATCACGATCATAGCTCCTATGTTGATCAGTGGGATTGGGAAAAAGTTATTACGAAAAACCAGCGGAATCTTAGTTATTTGAAAGAGACAGTTACAAAGATTTGGAAAGTGTTGAAAGGCGCGGAAAATGTTGTATTAGACGAGTTTCCCCAACTTGAATCAAAAAAGTTTCCGAATCTTCCTGATAAACTCGAATTTTTCCATGCAGAAGAAATCCTTGATATGTACCCGGATTTACCAAGAAAACAACGTGAGACCACGATTTTACAGGATCATCCAGCGATTTTTATTGTTGGTATCGGCTCCGTGTTAAAGGATGGGTATCCTCATGAAATGCGTGCAGCAGATTACGACGACTGGATCACAGATACCTCAAAGGAAAGTGGAAAGCAGACTCATGGTTTGAATGGGGATATCTTAGTATGGAACTCTGTGACACAACGACGTCATGAGTTATCATCAATGGGGATTCGAGTTATACCAGAAACATTGAAGATGCAATTGGAACTTTCCGGTCAATCAGAGATGTTGAAACTGCCATATCACCAGGCGATAATGAACAATAAGATTCCATTGAGTATCGGTGGTGGTATCGGACAGTCGAGAACCTACATGCTTTTATTGAAAAAAGCACACCTCGGCGAAGTCAGCGTCACAGTCTGGCCGAAAGCATTAAAAGACATCTGTAAAAAGAAAAACATCTATGTGTTAGAGTAAAAAACATACACATAAGATTGATAGTATTGGGGATAAAACCCCCTAGCTTCTTCTTTTATTATATATTGACATTATATATTGACATATTTTTCAGGGTTTGCATCAAACATTTTTTTGCATCCTGGTGCACAGAAATAATAGGTTTTTCCTTTATACATACTTGTGAATTTCGCGGTTTTTTCATCCACATGCATCTTACAAATTAAATCAATTGCCACTGTTTTTCACCTCCTTTGCTGGTGGAATATATCGTTTCAACAGTAACGACAATGATATGACTGTAACCGAGCTGAATGCCATCGCAAGACCTGCAAACTCTGGTCTAAACGTGATACCAAAAAAAGGATACAAAACACCGGCCGCAACTGGAATCAATGCAGTATTATAGGCAAACGCCCAGAATAGGTTTTGTTTTATTCTACCCATCACTTTCTTACTTAATTGAACTGCAACAACCGCATCCAGCAGATTATCTTTTACAAGAACAATTTCCCCACTTTCAACAGCGACATCTGTTCCACTACCAAGCGCAATACCGACATCAGCTTGGGCAAGAGCTGGTGCGTCGTTGATGCCGTCGCCGACAAACGCAACTACTTCTCCATTATTTTGTCGTTTTTTTATCTCTTGTGCTTTGTCCTGTGGGAGCACCTCAGAATGTACGATTTCAATGCCGATTTGTCGTGCAATTGCTTGCGCAGTCCGTTTATTATCCCCAGTGATCATAACCACGGAGAGCCCCATATGTTTGAATTGTTCAATTGCCTTTTTTGTGGTGGGTTTCAGAGGATCTGCGATACCAAGTACACCGCAGAGACGTTGATCACATGCGAGAAGAATTGTTGTTTTTCCTTCGTTTTCCAAACGAACAATGATCGCCTCATGTTCGTTGGTGATGTCGATGTTGTGTTCTATGAAAAGCAGCCGATTCCCAAGGAGTATTTGATGATGGTCGATGGTTGCAATAACTCCTTTTCCCGGGAAGGTATCAAAGCCACTGCTCGTCATTAAATCTATTTTTTTTTCCTGTGCTTTTTGTACCACTGCCTCGGCAAGGGGATGCTGTGAGTTTTTCTCAACACTTGCCGCATATCGTAACACAGTTTTTTCATCAAATTCAATACCGACGACATCGGTGACCTCTGGTTTTCCTTTTGTGAGCGTCCCTGTTTTATCAAAGATAACTGTCGTGAGTTTCTCAGTATGTTCGAGTGCCTCGCTTTGTTTGATGAGCACTCCAAGTTCTGCTCCTCTGCCGAGTCCTACGGTGATCGCAGTAGGTGTTGCAAGACCAAGAGCACAGGGACATGCGACAACAAGGACAGCGATGAGACATGAAAGCGCAAAGAGAAGACTACTTCCTATGATGAGATACCATGTGATAAAAGAAACCAATGCTATGGCAAGTACCACAGGGATGAAATATCGTACTGCGGTGTCTGCAAGCATTTGCACCGGTGGTTTTGATGCCTGTGCCTCATCCACAAGTCGTATGATTTGAGCAAGCATATTGTCTTTGCCGATTTTTGTTGCTCTGAAGTATAGCACACTGTTTTTGTTAATGGTCCCACCGACAACGTTGCTATCAGTTGTTTTCATGACGGGGAGAGGTTCACCGGTAATCATGGATTCATCAACGTAGCTTTCACCGTTGACTACGATGCCGTCTACTGGTATTTTTTCACCAGGTTTTACGACAATGACGTCATTGATGTTCACTTGTTCAACCAGGATTTCTTTTTCCATTCCATCGATTTGTATTGTTGCGGTTTTCGGTTGAAGACCTATAAGTTTTTTTATAGCATCTGATGTTTTTCCTTTTGCTTTTGTCTCCAGATATCGGCCGAGCATGAGAAACGTTGCAAGAAGCACAGCAGTCTCGTAGAACATGAACGCTTGGGTGAGAATAATTTGGAACGTCCCCATGATACTGGAGATAAATGCGACGCCTATCCCCATCGAGTACATGACATCCATGTTCAGGTTTTTGTGTTTGAGTGCACGATATCCAGCGGTAAATATCGGATAGCTGATGTAGAGAAATGTTGGTGTTGAGACGATAAGTGAGAGAAAAGAGAGTTGCTCCATGGACAGGCCAGGGTGAATATACATGAGGATCATGAGGGGGATCCCTATAGCAAAACCGATGAGGATGCGATTGCGTTTTGATTGTAAGTTTTTTTTGCGTGTTGTTTGTTCGAGTT
>CAIYYQ010000083.1 GCA_903930505.1 Methanobacteriota archaeon | reverse complement strand
TTGCCTGCGATGGACCCATGCCTTCATGAGATGCATAGAAGATGCCTCGCTGTGTGGAGAGTTTTATTTCACAGACAACCCTATGGGTTCCTTCTTTTGCTTCTTTATGCTGTTCCAGTGAAACATGCAGATATCCAAATTCAAGGAATTTTTCGTAATTCTTCAAAAACTCTTCTCTGAGAAAACGAACTGCTCCTTCTTTATCAAAACCTTCAACTTTTTTTGTGTTATGATGAAACTGAATAGCAAAAGGCTCCTGTTTTTGAAGATCGACAAAGGGTGCAAGAAGCTCTTTATGTGTAACGATTCCGCTGAGTGTGTAATCTTTTCCAATGAGTGCACCAGCAAGCTCAAATTTATGCATATGCGTATGAACATCGCGTATGGTTGTTTCTGGTGACAGAATCAATGGGTCCTCCTGCATAATACTTTTCACGGGCAAGTCAAATTTTTTCTGTATTTTTTGTGCAAAATCACCATGTCCTGGTGATCCACCTATTTTCTCTTCCGGGTGCATCATATGTTCTATGATGTCGTCCATGGTGATCGCGCCGACAATTTTGTTGTGATCGACAACCGCAAGGTAGGGGATATCTTGTGCATGAAACATATCTATTACTTTTCCAAGGGTTTCTTCCGGGCCGATGGAACGAGGTTCAGTGCACATGATTGTTTTTATTGGCTGTGAACCGAATTTGTGGTCTGTAAGTTGTTGTACGACATCATCAGCAGTAACAATGCCAATGACTGATTCGTCGTCGATGACTGGAAGATGATAGACGTTGTTTTCTATCATGAGTCGTGCGATTTCTTCGATAGGTGTAGTCGGAGCGATTTTTGGTGAGTGAGTAAGTACGGTGTGGACTTTTGTGTCAAGGGAAATCTTTGGTTTCATGAGGCATCGTTTCAAGAGCATTCCCTGGTAGTTATCTCCATCCATGATCACGATTGCGTCTGTCTCTTTGAATAGAGATAGTACCTTTGAAAATGATTCGTTTCCATCTATCTTTACAATATCTTGGTTGAGTATTTCTTCAGCAGTTACCATATTGTTTACCTCGCTCTCGGTAGAGGAAAGGTTCGTTATAAATGTTTGTCATCAGCGCAGGTGGTATTTTTTATGTTTTTAAGGTATGTTGTTCGGTTTTTTCCGAACGTTTTCCAACCATTTATATATTCATGAGGTGATATAAAATTGTGATTTGATATGAAACTCTTGAAAATCTTTGGTGTATTGGCCGTGTGTATGGTCATCACCGCAGGCGTCTACGCTGGTATGGTATATACAAATATTGTGCGTCCTCCTTGGACTCCACCGCAAGAACCAAACATCCCGGGATTAAATGATCCAATGAACGACTTCGCCCTGAGACTCTACAAAGAACTCTGTAGTAAAACGAATGGCAGCGTGTTTTTCTCGCCGTATAGCATTTACGTCGCACTCGCCATGGCTTTTGAAGGCGCGAGAACCTCGACCGCTGAAGAGATGAGCCATCTTCTAGGGTATCAACAGGGCAACAGCACCATGCTTTCAACATTGTATCGTCTCTGGCAGATCTACAACAATAACACCGCGTTTAACCTAAGCACAGCGAATGCGCTTTGGCTGAGTAAAGACTTTAAAATACTCGATGACTACATTGAGGAGATTACAACGTATTTCGCAGGACGTGCTTCAGAGGTTGATTTCTCTAATCCTGTTGCAGCAGCGAAAGTAATCAATGATTGGGTTGAACAACACACAAATGGACGAATCAAAGATCTTGTTCCTCCAAGTGCAATTAACTCACTCACCAGACTTATTCTCACGAATGCGATTTATTTCAAAGGAACATGGAAATATACCTTTGATAAGAATATGACCATGAACGAATCCTTCTTCGTTTCATCGACTCAGACTGTTCAGGTTCCGATGATGAATCTTATTGGATCCGATATCTTGTTTAACTATACCGAGACTGAAACTGTTCAGGTTCTTGAACTCATGTACGCTGGGGATAATGTTTCGATGTTGATTATTCTGCCCAAGGATCAAAATCTTGACAGTGTTGAACAGAATCTTACTCTGGCGCAATTAAAAGATTGGAAAAATGCTCTCCAACAGACAAAAATTGATATCATACTGCCAAAGTTCAAACTCGAGACATCCTATACGCTGAATGATCCGCTGCAGAAAATGGGTATGGTTCATGCGTTCTCAGATGCGGATTTCTTAGGTATAACTGGAAGCAGGGATCTGTTCATTTCTGCTGTGCTTCACAAAGCATTTATTGAGGTGAATGAAGAAGGAACCGAGGCGGCAGCTGCAACAGCCATAGGTTTGGCTATGGGCATAGGTCCAGGTCATGAACAACCCCGACTCATGTTTAACGCAGACCATCCATTCCTTTTTATCATTCAACATAAAGACACGGGCAATATTCTCTTCATGGGAAAAATCGTTAACCCTGCAGAGTAACTCCCACCTCTTTTTTTCTTTTTTTTTTTATTTGTATTCGTAGATGAGACGATGGTATTGTGATTCGGCGAAACCAAATTTTTTATAAAATTTTATTCCTTTTTTGTTTTGTTTTGTCACTTCTAATTGTATGGCAACCGGTGCATTGATTTTTTGTTCGATGATGTAGTTAAGGATTTTTGTTCCAATGCCTTTTCCTCGATATGCTGGTTGTACGAAGAGTTCATCGATGTAGAGGATGTTACCTCCAAATTCATTGCTCCAATAGTTGATTAAAAGTGCGTAACCAATGATTTTCAGTTCATCTTCTGCAACAAGGATGCAGCCTTTTTCAGGGTGCTGTTTTAGTTCATGAAAGGTTTTTTTTATTTTTTCTGTTGTGATATTTTTTACATAAATGTCTTCTGTATAAAACTCCTTCATAAGTTCGGTAACGTTTTCTTCGTCTGAATTTCTGTAGAATCGAAAGGTGACGTCCATGTTATTCATACAAGATGGTGAATGATGATACTTGTTAATAAATCACGCATGTATTCTGATACCAAAGGTATGAGTATTATGGTAAGTATTTTCCCAAAACCGATATGTAATCTTCCTGAAGTGGATATTGCGTTTGAGGGTGTTACCGCGTATGTGTCTCAGGGGGAAAACGAACAAGTTGTATTCATGGAATTTAAAAAAGATACCGATATCCCTGAGCATTCTCATGCGAATCAGTGGGAGATTGTGCTTGAGGGAAAGGTTGATTATGTTGAGGAAGGATTGAAGCATACGTATCGAAAGGGTGATCGGTTTTTTGTTCAAAAAGGAAAAAAGCATTCTGCGAAGGTGTATGCTGGGTATGCAAGTATTGTTTTTTTTGATCAAAAGGATCGGTATAAGAAAAAAATAGTCGTAAGATAATTGGTGATAATGTTTATGGAAAAAGCTACGTTTGGAGCAGGGTGTTTCTGGGGTGTTGAAGCAGCATTCCAGAAAATAAAGGGTGTTGTTTCAACAACTGTGGGATACATGGGTGGTGATTTTAAAAATCCGACGTACAAGGATGTATGTACCGATAAAACCGGGCATGCAGAGGTTGTTCATATCGCCTATAATCCGTTAATTATCTCCTATGAAAAGCTTCTTGATATTTTCTGGGATATTCATGATCCCACTCAGAAAAATAAGCAGGGTTCTGATCGTGGGACTCAGTATCGATCCGTGATTTTTTATTATACAGACCCACAAAAAAAACTTGCAGAGCAATCAAAAAGGAAGCTTGAGGAATTAAAGAAATACAAAAAACCTATTGTGACAGAGATTACACCTGCAAAAGAGTTCTATTCTGCAGAGGAATATCATCAAAAATATTTCGAAAAACACGGTGGAGTATCTTGTCATATTTAGCGTTGTTTTTTTATTTTGTTTTTTTAAAATGAAGACCAGTTGAGTTGATGCAGTAGCGCAGACCTGTGGGTTTTGGTCCGTCGTCAAACACATGGCCAAGATGTCCTCCGCAGTTGCTACAGACAACCTCTATTCGTTTCATCCCGTGGATTGTGTCTGTTTTTAGTTCGACTTTGTCGTTTGAAAGTGTTTCCCAGAAGCTTGGCCATCCTGTCCCTGAGTCGAATTTCACGTCTGATGAAAAAAGTTCATTGCCGCATGCTGCACAGGTATAGATTCCTTTTTCTTTGTTGTGTACATATTTTCCGGTAAATGGTGGTTCGGTTCCTTTTTTTCTAAGGATACAAAACTCATCTGAAGACAGTGTTTCTTTCCATTCTTTTTCTGTTTTTTGTATCTTTGGTTCCTTATTCATACTATCATAGGTTACATATATCGTATCTGTTTATAAAAAAACTCTTTGAAACGAAAATTCTTTAATTAATAAATAGGAGTAAATAGCGGTGTTGGTAGTTCCCATTGATGGTGAACAGTTGTTGAGTGTTTTGTTTGAATCTGATAATCCGGAAGAGCAGGATTGAATTCCTCTATTTTTAAAATGATATAGTTCATGGTATGATTACCAATGTTGTGTAATGCGATGTCAATTGGTATCCAAACCTTTGCAGGTGTTTGTATTTCTCCCCAGGCATGTGCTTCTGATGTGAGGTTCTGTTGTATAAAAAATCCTGTGAGTCGTCGACAGGGTATGCCTCGCATTCTTGCTATAGTAATAAAGAGATCAGTGAATTCGTCACAGTCGCCGCTGCCTGTGAGAAATGCTTGTTCTGCACCTAATCGTTTTTCTTGTTTTTCAGGGTATTTTATTTTTTCTTTGATATACGTATTCGCTGATTGAACCCAATTGAAAAGATTATCAGTATGGAACCAATCTTGATTTGCTATATCCTGTATGACCTGTGTGTGCTGTGGCCAGTATCGTAATCGTTGTTGATATTTTCGCTGGATATAAGAAGAAAAATCAGATATTTTCCCCCAATCAGCATTATTGGGAGTAAATGGGTTGGGAAACACTGAGATAGTTCTTTCTAGTGAGATGATTCCTTTGGCTCCAACCTTGTGGTGAAAAACAAAATACGTGTTTTCTCCTTTGTTTTTTAGCTTGCATTGTTCAGGAGGTTTGTTGATCTGTACAGTCTGTCGATACGTTGGATAATGATAAAATTTTAGTCGTATTGTAGGTGTTCCTGCGTTGGCTTGAAAACTTAGTTTTTCATGATGTTGTATCTGCCAACCTTGTATGCTTGAGAATGGTTTCATTTTCAGTTTCTTCTGTTTATAGTATGTGTTATGTTGCAGTTCTTTTTTTAATTAGTGATGGCATTGTTTTTACAAGCAGTACAATAAAGATAAGTAGGATTGCAACGGCTGCAGTAATGGCAATATTGGTCTGTATTCCAAAGATGGGATCTGGGCTGATGCGTTTTATGATGATACCAAGGAACGCCCAGATGATAACAAGGCTGTAAGCAACATCTTTTCGTCTGAGAAGCATAAGTATAGTGATGAGTGTGGCAACGGCGATGAGTAGGATCGTCCAGTTGGCTTGTCCAAGAAATAAATCCCCTACTTTGAGGTTGACTAGGACTGCGGTGGCGTTGGCGATTGTTGCGACAGTGATCCATCCCAGATACACGCTTATGGTGATGTGGACCGCTATTTTTTCTTTTAATTGGACTTTGGATAATCCTATATTTAATTTAAGATAGATTCTGAGTAGTGAGATGAATAAAATAAGCATTGCTCCAAGTGAGAGGGTAATATATTGGTAATGCCACAGGAATATCCACAGAACATTTGCAAGGCTTGCAAGGATGAACCATCCCCCTATTTTTTCGATGGCAGCCATGTTTTTTTGTTCTTTTTTTCTAAGTTCGAGTATCTGGTACAGCATGAATATGATGATGAGGATGTAGATGATTCCCCAGATGGAAAACGTGATGCCTGCTGGGACAAAGAGATTTGGGATTGCGTCTGAGAGTTCGCTTGTGGATTTTCCGTTCAATGGTAGGATTACAGCTAAGGCGTTCACAAGTATGGTTGCGATTACCGCAATACTATTTCCTATGACAAGTAAAAGATTTTTTTTGTTTGGTTCCATACTTTTTCTCCTCGATGGTGTAATAAAAAACTGTAATGGTATTAATTATGATTTCTAATTTGCATAATTATATGTAAAAACATGTATCCGCTGGTCTTATGTTCAGTTTTTTTATTGCTCATCCCAAACTGTGTTTTGTTCAAGTATATAAAATATTCTGAGTTTTTTCCTGCGGTGAAAGTTGCTCTTTCTCCATAAGACGCCAAACAGAAGCGAAAGATTTATAAACAGAAGTTAACAATTGTTAATTATGGACGTAGAATGATGACGGGGGTATATATTTTTACAATCCCATCCTCTCCATTCTCCTCACCGGCAAATTACCCTTCGATATTTTACGTCCCCCTCCTTTCCAGTCACCATCCGCAACTCTGCAGTGTACGTATTCCAATATATGATGAACATATTCACCCCCAAAAAATGTGTTTTAAGGGTCAAAAACAGCGTAACGTATAATTTTATATACTTAATACTTATACGAACTTAACAAAAAAGGAAGTAAAATATGTATAGAGAAGATAGCAGAGGCGGCCGTTTTGATGGTCCGCGAGAAATGCATAAGGCAACTTGTGCAGAATGTGGAAAAGAAACTGAAGTTCCCTTCAAACCAGATGGAAGCAGACCCGTTTATTGCCGGGATTGTTACCAAAAACGCAAACCGAAGAGATTTTAGTAAAGAAATGAAATAATTCACGTTCATTGTTTTACCAAAATCTTTTTTTTATTTTTTATTTCTTTATCGTATTTGTTTCAATGTTGCGATGCGTTTGTAACGTTTCAAATACATAAGTATATATAGCCATTTGAATAAGTAGTATACGGGAAGGTTATCATTTTCCAACGAAACACATATGTGTTTTAGAAAAAAAGACAACATGATAACCAAGAGAACAGCAAAATTGCAGAGGGCAAAGGTTTGAGATGATTCAAATTAAATGTAAGAAATGCGGCTGGAGTTTACCATTTTCTTCGAAAGCAAAAGATAGCGTTGTTGATCGTGGATCAAACAACGTTGTATGCCCTAAATGCGGTGAAACATTGATACGCATGGGTGGCAAGGTTGGCAGATGGTACTGAATGATCTGAAGTCATTATGATTTTTCAAGGAACTCTAAGATAGCAAATAAAATTTTTGTTCTATTTGGTTTTCACTGCTTTTACTTTGATACTAACCACAAGATTTTCAATGTTTTTTAATTCCTGAGTGGTTACATTCATCTTGTTAATAATCACCTGTGCCGCTGAATCATTTGCCATTAGTTCGAGAGGAAACACTGTTTCTTCTATTACCTGGATATCGTGAAACCCAGATTCTTTGATTGTTTTCAAATACATATCTTTCTTGATCGCACCAGATATACATCCAACGTATGCGGCAACAGAGTTTTTTATACGATCGGGGAGCTCTTTTATTAATACAATATCGGAGACCATGATGCGCCCACCTGGTTTTAGTACACGATACGCCTCATTGAATACTCTTTTTTTATCAGGTGAAAGATTAATGACACAATTGGAGATAATTACATCGACAGAGTTATCAGCTGCAGGAAGATTTTCAATTTCCCCTAATCGGAACTCAACGTTTTTATACCTGCCTTTTTCCGCGTTGTCTCTTGCAGCATCAATCATCTCAGGCGTCATATCAACACCGATTACTTTCCCGGTGTTTCCCACCTTGTTTGCAGCAAGGAAACAATCAAAACCTGCACCAGAACCAAGATCAAGAACCATCTCACCTTTTTTCAATGATGCAAGAGCGGTTGGATTGCCACAACCAAGCCCAAGGTTTGCTCCTTTGGGAACCATATTGATTTCTTCATCGGTGTATCCAACACTTTTACTGATATCCATCGCAGTATGTGGTGCATCGTTGCATGATTTTGCTGATCCACAACAGGATGTTTTTTGAGTAGCGATTTTCGCATATCCTTGCCGTACATTCTTTTTTATGTTTTTTTCATTCATGGTATTTTCCTCATTTTTCTTTTAAAGAGTTTAAGATTTTTAACTGGATTTTTTCCCGGTCATCTGAGTAATCTCAATTCTTATTATTGCGACAGTACGAACTTTATTCTCAGGAAACTTGTACGAATTACCTTTTGAATAATGATCTATGATGATATTCAATGCCTCTTCTTTCTTATTAGAATCTTCAATAAGAGATGGTTTCCCGTATCCGATAACACTTGTGTACTTCGTTGACCAATTACATGGAATTCCCGTATCAACAATGTCATGATCAGTATCTACCTCAAAACATACGACAGTGTTCTTTCGAATCAAATCAATTTTTTTTCCAACTGGTGCCGAATGAAAATACAGACAATTATTTTTATACCCAAAATTCATGGGAACAATATATGGTATTTTTTTGTCGATAAAACCTATACGACAAATCCTTGCTTTAGTAAGAATCTCATCAAGTTCTTTTCTATTTGTTATTTCCTTATCGTTTCGTCTCATAATGTCATCCCCGTATTGTAAGGGGCATATTTTTTGATCCAAATAAAGCTGATTGATTATTATCTAAACCTTCAGGTGGTCATTTTTGTATATAATTCAATGTCATGGAAAGAAACCTTTGATCCATTCACTTAATAAATTGCTCGCGATGATAACTACAATAGCGATTGCAACATGTTGTACAATGGCTTTGTACGGATTTACTTGTTGTTCTTTTGCTATGTAATAGCTTAAAACAGCAAGCAATGCAACACCCCAGAAAATAGAAAAAATAACTGCAAAGGTGATCGGTAAAAAAAAGACGAACAAAATGAAGACAAGGATTACCAAAAAACGTGTCACGAAATTAAAAAATGTGGAAACTCGAACTACGTCAGACTGTTTCAAATCAGACTCCTGATAAATGTGAATTCCTAACGTATCAGAAATATTATCAGCAATAGCAATGACCAATAACGAACCGACAATACTGAGTTTAGGATTTGGGCTTTTACTCAATCCAATGATGAACGCCAAACAGGTGATAATCGCCGATGTAGCACCAAAACTAAACCGGGTAAGATGGGACATGCACACCAAATACTCTTGTTCAGTACTTAAATGTTCTTTTTCGATTCATTATAATGCAGTGAAAAAAAATGGTAAGACAAAACGATTGCCCCCCATCGTAAGCGGACCACGATATATCTCATATTTTTATTTTTATAAAGTGCATCAACAATACCAAGAGACGAAGTCCTCGGGATATAAAAAACAAAAAAAGAGGCACTCCTCCTTAATTTTTATGAAGCCCCAAACGTTAAAATAACACAACTGATTACCTGCCCAGGGTCATTTTATGGTAGTCAACACCGATAGGTTATTTTCAAGACGGTCAAAAACCCTGAAATCCTCAGAGATCAGAGAACTTTTAAAACTGACGCAGAGCCCTGGTTTTATATCCCTTGGTGGTGGTTTACCAAATCCACAAGCTTTCCCTGTAGAAATCATCCATGAATGCATAGAGAAAGTCTTCAAAACCAATATCCACAATGCACTTCAATATGGAACAACTGAAGGATTGCCAGCGCTTCGAGCAGCGATTGCAGAACGAATGCGGGAAAAAAAGAACATCAACTGCGAAATGCATGATATTCTTATTACGAGTGGTGCTCAACAAGCATTGTC
>CAIYYQ010000082.1 GCA_903930505.1 Methanobacteriota archaeon | reverse complement strand
TATATATCATTCTGGAACGAGTCCGCGAAAAGAATCTTTGGGTATTCCACTGAAGAGATATCTGGAAAGAACCTCCATATGGTACTAGCTCCCAATCGATACCACGACGCACATAAGAAAGGATTCATCCATTTCCAGAAAACTGGCGAGGGGCCCGCACTGAATAAAATGATCGAGCTTGTTGGAGTACGAAAAGATGGAACCGAATTTCCTCTAGAATTATCTGTGGCACCAGTTCAAGTCCGTGGCCAATGGCACGCTGTTGGCATTATTCGTGATATCATAGGACGAAAAAAGATAGAAGATGATCTTAAGAAAAAAATCGATGAACTCGAACGATACAAAAAAGTGACCATTGGTCGAGAACTGCAAATGATTGAGTTAAAAAAACAAATACAAGAATTGGAAGAGAAATTGAACAATACAAAATAAAAAACAAGAGGTTGTAGTATATGATCAGGTCTTCTGAAAAAGGAGGTTTGTGTGCATGATGCTTTGTAAGAAGCTATTACTCTTCATTGGTACTGCAATTCTTGTACTACTCATAGTTCAGTATTTTTTCTCAAATTTCATCTTGCTCACAAGTATCGAAACGATCGAGAGAGAGGACACCTATAAAAATGTTAGGCGCGTACTGAATGCTTTTTCTCAGGAAGAAGTCCGTTTGAATACTTCGGTAAGTGATTGGGCACGGTGGAATGATACCTACGAATTTGTCCAAGGGAATTTTCTTGAGTATCCTGCTGAAAATCTCGCGGATGAAACGTTCGAAAATTTTCAAGTTAATGTTATGTTGTTTATTAACAGATCCGGCGAACTTGTCTACGGTGAGGCATTCGACTTGATAACGGGGGTGGCGATGCCGGTTCCACAAAGTTTAGAACAACATATCCGTGCTGGATCTCTTCTCTTGAATCATCCTACTATACGAAGTACTATCAGTGGCATCCTTGTCCTTCCTGACCAGCCGATGTTCATCTCATCGTGGCCGGTTCTCACAAACGAAGGAGAAGGCCCTATCCAGGGATCATTAATCATGGGACGATATATTGATGATGCACTAATTGAGAGGATTACAACGATAACGCAGTTGAAAGTTACCGTTCATCTGCTGAACGATCCGACACTATCTGGAGATTATCAAAAAGCGATTGCTTCGTTATCTGAAGGGACATCAATTTTCGTACAACCTTTGAACACGACAGATGTTGCAGGCTATGCACTACTGAATGACATTTATGGAACTCCGAGTCTTGTCATACGGGTAGATACTCCCCGGGCGATCTACGCGCAAGGTATAGCAATAATGTCTTTTTTTATTGTTTTCCTTGCTATTGGTCTAACATCTGTTGGTATTACTCTACTGCTTTTAGAAAGAGTAGTACTGTTCCGACTGAATAGACTGAGAATGGACATTAAAACTATCGGTCTTCACAAAGACCCCACAGCGCGAGTAGAAGAATCAAGTGGAAATGATGAAGTTTCAGAACTTACTCATGCTATTAACGGAATGCTCGAACAGCTACAAAAATCCCAAGAGGATCTAAATGGATTAGCTTGCTCACTGCATGAAACAAACGAGAATCACAAAACAAAAATCGATGAACTTGAGAAGTATAAAAAAATCACTATTAATAGAGAACTGAAAATGATCGAATTGAAAAAGAAAATAGAAGAATTAGAAGAAAAATTGAAGAAATAATCGTCTTCAGATCAGAAAACAATAAATATGATTGCGTGAAATCAAATGAAAAATTATCTTGATAAAATAAAAATTAAGAAAAGTTTGAAAACATCTATTCTTGTTTTTTTATTAAGCCTAATATTACTATCAATAAGTATAACGGCATATCTGGCCGTCGATTCAATTATTATCGGAGGAAAGAATGCTGAACAAATAACCAGCGAAGCTCTCCAAAGTCAGGCAGAGAAATTACTAACACAACTTACAGTAACTTCAGCTGAGCATAATGATATGGTTCTAGAAAAGGTGCGTCTCGATGCAAGTACTGTGGCAACATATGCTAAAAATATTTTTGAGAATCCTGAGGCTTTTGCGCGAGGTGCTTACTGGAAGTTTGACGACCATATTTTTATGGGAGCTGGAGGACAGCATCTAAATGGAATGGGTGATGTATCTTCAGTCTTTATACCGAATTATGCCAACATAGACGATGTACGAGAAGAAATGGAGTTGAATGCATATTTAGATTATGTATTCCCAAAAGTTCTTGAAAACAATCCAGATGCAGTTGCTATATGGACGGCAGGTCTTCAAGGAGAAACAAGATACTATCCAAATATTGGTTTAGGTAATTATATTTCTCCCGATTATAATTGCACTAAAGAGATTTTTTTTACACCCGCCACACCAGAGAATGATCCAGAACGAAACGTTACATGGTCGATATTGTATGATGACCCGGCAGGTCAGGGTCTTATGATTACAGCAATAGCACCTATTTACACGAAACAAAAAGGATTTGTAGGTGTCATAGGTATTGATGTTGTTTTGAATGGAATTATCAAGAATATTGAAGAATATAATCCGATAGAACTTTCTCATTCTTTCCTTATGGATGGGCAGGGATATTCTATCGCATTGCCAGAACATGTATATGAAGAAATTCTAGGTAGAACACGAGAACAAAATGAATCTAGAGTGAATCTCAATAATGTCTCAAGCGAATTCTCCCGCGTTGCAGAAAAAATGAGGGAAGGTTCTACTGGTTTTATGTATATGGTTATGGGCAATGAAGAACATTATGTCGCTTATGCTCCTTTGAAAAATGCAGGTTTCAGCCTTTGCACTATAATAGAAAAAGAAGCTTTGTTAAAAGTGATCGATGATTTGCATCAAGAAGTAGATGATTCGACACAAAGTATGATTTATGGGCGCATTTTACCAGTTGGTGTATTGATTATCCTTCTATCGTTGATTGCAGGTTTCGTTGTAATAGATAAAAAGATCAAGCCCTTAAAAAAGTTAACAAATGTGGCTGAAGAACTATCTCATGGTAATTTCGATGTACACGCAGATGTTACATCAAATGATGAAATAGGACAACTCTCCGCCTCTTTCAACAAGATGGTTTCTGATTTGAAACAATCAAGAAAACAATTGATAGACGCACAGAGCGATTTAGAGAAAAAAGTTGAACAACGAACAAAAGAACTTAACGAAAACGTTAAAGAATTGGAAAAAGGTGAAGCTGCAACCCTGAATATCATGGAAGATCTACAGAAGACGCTGGAGGACTTAGAACAATCAAAAAACAAAATTGAACAGCAGAACATTCAACTGAAAAAACTCGATAAAATAAAATCAGACTTCCTCAACATCACCTCGCATGAACTGCGTACACCGATGTCAGCAATCAAAGGATATGTTCAGATGGTTTTCAAACAGAAACTTGGTCAAATCACCGATGAACAACGACAAGCACTCAATGTTGTCCTCCGAAATACAGACCGTCTAGACAACCTCATTCGAGATATCCTCGATGTATCCAGATTAGAATCCGGGACCATGAAGTTTGTAGCAGAAAAAACAAATCCAGGAAAAATGGTCAAAGAAGCAATTGAGACCATGCAACCAACCGCAGAACTGAAAAATATTAAAATTAGCACTGAGATAGAACATGATATCCCTGAAATGATGGTTGATCCCGAACGTATCAAACAAGTAATCATAAACATTGTAAACAACGCGATAAAATTCTCACCAAATGGCACCATCATCAATGTTCGAACAAAAAAAGAAAAAGATATGATCTTATTTGAAATTCAAGATTTTGGGCGAGGCATTCCAAAGGATAAACAAGAGAAGATTTTCGAAATATTCTTTCAAGTTGATTCAGGGATGGATCGAAAATTCGGCGGAGCTGGTTTGGGTCTTGCCATCTCCCGAGGTATTATCCTTTCTCATGGTGGAAACATCTGGGTTGAAAGTGAACCTGAAAAAGGTAGTACATTCCGATTTGCTTTGCCAATAGCCCCGGTTCAGGACCTTGAAGGAAAATTCAGAGACGTAGATATCTTCAAATTGAAAGAATCGAAACATGCGATAGAAAACGATTTAAGAAATAAAACCGTTATATGGGAAGAGGAGACTAAAGAAAAAGGAGAGCAATCATGACAAAAATAATGATCGTAGATGATGAAACCGACCTGAGAGAAATGCTTAATCTCATGCTTCACAAAGAAGGCTTTGAAACCGCTACAGCAGAGAATGGCGACGATTTCCTCAACAAAATCGATGATTTCCAACCAGACTTGGTCACTCTTGATGTTATGATGCCAGGACTAACAACAAGAGAAATTCTAGAAAAACTCCCAGCGAAAAAAACCAAACCAAAGATTATTCTCCTCACGGTCGTACGATACTCGGAGGAAGAAAAACAAAAACTCTACCAGAAAGGGATCGTCGATTAC
>CAIYYQ010000081.1 GCA_903930505.1 Methanobacteriota archaeon | reverse complement strand
GCAAGCGATACCGTACAGCACTTGACGAACAAGCATATCTTAAAAGTGCGCAAACTTTTTTTGCAACAAATTTTTCTGCTGAGATCACCATATTCTCTGCAGATGAAGAAAAACGTTATGATCCCGTCAACAAGGCACGACTTGCAATACCTTTGAGACCTGCGATCTACGTCGAATAAAAAAAAGGTTTTATTTGTTGAAACGATCAATTAACTTCTGGAGTCTTTCAGGAGTTTGAAAAATAAGGGAACCAAAAACAAATAACGTTGTTTTTCTTTGTATTGAAGGTTCACCGGTGATATTTGCTGTTACAGTGATACTTATTTTTCCCATTCCGAAGATAAATTTTGAGTCAACAGTAAGATTATCATTTGTTTTTAAAGAACTAGAACTACCAATCGATGATCGATTAATTAGATGAAAGAAACCTCCATTTACATTAATATTCCAATCAATTGAAGCTGCATCAACATTTCCTGTGTTTTTAATTGTGGCATGAACGCGACCAAATCCCGAAGTAATAGTCTCTATATTTAAAACCGGCTGAGGTATTGGATCATAAAATAGTAAGGCAGGATCACCAAAAAGAGTAATCTCATAGTAACACCACCGTGTGTAATCTTCGTTGATACGATAGAGATTATCCTCCTTCGAATCTTGATTGGCAACCCCAAGTCGTTTCATTTCTATATTACTCTTACTTTCATTGTAGACTGCATCCCAAAACTCTCGATTAAACCAATGAGAAGGACCATTGGTGCTATTAACAGTATACCATCCTTCTCTGGTGTTCATGATTGCAGCAAAGGCGCCATAATCAGTATTGACCGTGATATGTTCCGCAAAGCAATCCGTTTCATCGAATCTCCCTACATTACATGCTTGAGAATAAATAAAACACGTCTTTGTATTAATTAAAGAATCTGCATCGCTACTAGACATTTTCATTGCCATATTCGCGTTTCCATGGCCAAGATGATCAACAATATACACCCCATTGTTGATAAGATCCATAACATCGGAACCTGACCATATATCTTCTCGTTCATATAATCGATAAATCTGAAAAGTATCTGATGGGATCCCCACTGTTGTATATCCATGGGCACTTGATCCATCAACTAACTCTTCTAACGAATCTTCACCCCATGTTCCATATTGAGAGGTTTGCTCTAAATTTTCACCGACCAACACCGTCCGTCCTATATATTTTCCGCCAGAGGCAATACCTGATTCAATGTACGTAATTGTTTTTTCGACAAAATGTTGTACCTCCGCTGCTGTACTCACTGGTGCTCTACCAACATAAACCTCTGCAAGGAGATCAACATCGCCTCCGCCATCCCCGTCATTTGGTTCACCCCACAAATCGTTACCATTATAGTTGTAGGTACCATCAAGACAAGCATAATAAATATCAGATGGACCGACTGTGTTTCCGCCGGTATAATTTCCAAAAAATAATCCTTTCGCAGGGATCACTTCTGCATCGCCGCCAAGAAGCACGTATTCAATCCCGTTTGTAAGATATTCATTTTTAATATATGCACGGATATCCTCAGGGGTGTTACCGCCGATTTCAGACAAGGTTTTGATCCTGGTGCGAATACCGGTAACATTATGTTCATCTGCCAAGGGGATAAAACCTGATTTCAATGCATCTGTTGTCAAAATAAGTAAATCATAATTCGAAGAAAGCGGCTGGGCTTTTTCTCCATTATCTGTGTAACTGCTCAGTGTTTCCGGGTTTGCTATGGTTTCCTGTACCAAGTGAGCATCTTTCAGAAGACCGCGAAACAACCCTGTACGGGTAGTTTCTGCATCAATTGTTTTAACAACAAATTGTATTCGAGAATGATAGTAAAGCCCACCGGTTGAAGGCTGATATTGAATCGGATGGATGCTTACGGTGAGAATCTGGTACCCTCTGCTGTAGCCAATATGGGAGACGCTAACAACGTCATTGGGATAGAGATTCTCGGATTGATATATTTTCACATTTTTCATTGGTTCGATAGATGAAGCATCTTGGGAAGTCGGAAGGACAACGCCGCCTGGGGGTACATCATATCCTTTTCCAAGGAATATAGTTCCTGTGGAAATCACGTCAATACGTTCTATTTTTTTATTAGAAGGGATAAGAATATTTTTGCCTACATTGGGAAGAGCAGGTTCTCCTGCGCGAAGAGAATTAAAAAAACCAGGAAGATCTACTTGATCAAATGGAGTGTTTCCAATGTGTATTTTCCTAAGAATAGGATGAGGAAATGTACAGGTGATAGTTATGTCCTGAGACGATGTTTTTGCACTGACTACTGTAAAAGGAGAAAAAAAAGAGAACACAAACAAGAATACAATACCATATGCTATATAACGATGAAAACCTGCATTTTGTATTTGTATCACGCGTCTCCCATAACATATGTGTTCTTTAGCGTTTATAAACCTTTCTATTATAAAGGTATTTAAATAATATGAAGAGAAAAAAGTTGGTATTACGGATTGTTGCGTGATGCCCTTTTCCATTTCACAAACAATACCACAGCTATAAGAATGAAGATGACAAACAACGTGATCAACGCAGCAAAAGGAATAAACGAAAATAGGTTCACACTTGCGGTAGCGATACTTGATTGCTCGTTTCCTGCATTATCTGTTGCGACAATCTTGAATTGATAGTAGCCATCGCCATTTTCAGCAGTAAACTCCCATTTCGCCTGAGAACCTGTGGTTTTATTTCCATATGCAGACCAGTTGTTCCACGTGGTGTTATCTTGTGAATAGCGATAGAACAACTGAAGGTCTTTGATGCCGCTGCCGTTTCCATCGGAAACAGATGCAGAGAGATTAAACACGTTATCCCATTGCAATTCTGAACTAAATTGAGAGAGATCAAAGTCAATTTGCGGTGGGGTAGTATCTTTACCTAGTTGAAACGCATCAGACTGGGTAGTAAGTAGCCGCTGGTTTCCACAGACATCCGTGATCATAAAGTACAAGTAATATGTCTGTCCATTCTGCATCGTTTCCCAATCAGTCTCAGGAAGCATCCAGCTTTTATTATAGGTGGATGAATTGATATTAGAGGCAAGCATTATCCATTGTGTATCATCACTGAAGCGATATGAAACAGAATCAAGTTTGAAATCATCGTGAAACCGCAAGGATAACTCAGGAAGAGTTGAGAACCAATACATATCATTAAATGATGGTTTATCCGGGGGATTCGGATCGAAAATAAAGGAAACATCACCCTGTTGTGGAGAATCTTCTTTATTTCCTGCTTGATCAGTTGCAATGGAACATAGCTCATATTCTCCGCTTGACGCAGAAAATGCCCATGTGTACGGTGCAGAGATATCCTCTGATCCAAATAGCGTCCACTGAGTTACGCCAAGAGAACGGTAGTAAAGACCAACTGATGTAACATTGCTGATGTTATCAGTTGCGTTTGCAGTAATAGACACAGTTGTCGTGTTTATTTTTTTAGGTATCTTAGAGGTGTTTGCAATATATGAAAACGGTTTTTCTGTGTCCAAAGAGAAATTATTTTTCAGCGAAGTATTTACATTTCCATTGAGATCTGCAATAGAGAATTGGATCCAGTAAAGCTTAGTGATATTACTGCTGAACGATAAATTTGATAGTGTTGCGGTGATCGTTTGTGTAGCTGTAGAACCGTTGGCTCCGCTACATGGTGTAGAACCGGTATAGGTTTTATTGGTATTGTTTTCTTGATATTCAATGGTAAACGAGGCTGAGGTTACAAGTAACCCGCTCTTTTGATCTCTTGCATTGATGGTACAAGTAGGAGTTTTTGTGGCAATCCACCCAGCAGTAGGAGTAAAACTTGATTCGTAGAACTCTGGTTTTATGGTATCATTTGACGAGATCGAAGATATAGACCATTTCTGGAGAATAGCGGTACTTGAACTATTTACATTCGTAAATTCTGCACGCAGTTTGATACTTGTTTTCCCCGAAGATGCATCAGAGATATTATCGCCGTTCATCACATTATTTTTAAGTAACTGATTGTTTCCGTCAAGGATGGAAAACACGATACTGCCGCCATTGGTCGTGTTGGTCATCACGTAGAATCTATCCCCGGTGCATCCTGAAGATAAGTAAACAGGGATAGACACAAGACTTCCGGTAACCAGCTGATCTTCTGCTTTTTTATAGGATCCTAAACTGTACAAAACCCCGTGTTCATCACTGAAATACACAAGACCGTTCACAACAACCGGGGACGTGAGAACAGCGGAGTGCCCCTCGGTTTGATTGTATTCCCATGCTTCGTTTCCATCCGATGCATGAAGAGCAATGAGAACACCATCTGGCGTACCGACGTATACAAGGCTGTCTGCATACGCTGGAGATGAAATAAGGACTTGAGAAGAAGTAAGGCTTTTTGTGTACACTTGATGTTTCCATTTTTCGGCCCCATCGTTTATATTTAAGGCATGAACAACCCCATCAGGAGATGCCACATAAAGGACATCATTGTACACCGCAGGGCTTGATGCAGCAAGCTCATACGATGTAAGCATCGGATTGCTAATTGATGCATTCCAAAGAATAGTTCCATCGTTGAGGTTCACTGCAACAACCGTTGTTCGTGTCGAGATCAGAGGAATAACCTGCTCTTTGGCAACAATAAATACTTTATCGTTGTATACAACAGGTGATGCACGGCCGATGGAGCCAACTTGTGCTTTCCAAAGTTGATCTCCTGTGGTCGTATCAAAAGCGAAAAGGGTATCGTTTTTTCCGTTTTCACAGCCGACGATAACTTTGTCTTTGATCGCTGCAGGATTTGAGAAACTCCCTGTAGGAAGTGCTTTATCCCAGATAACATGTCCATCGGTTACGTCAAGGATGATTAAACGGTTATTTCCCTCATTTAGAGATGCAAGGAGCGATTCAGCACCACTCCATGAACTCACAAATACTTTTCCATCAGATACAATTGGTGACGAATAATAACATATCGCGGATTTACTTGGGTTGACATCCTTATAATTGAATAGCCATTTTTGTTCAGTGAGATTATTTCTATTGTATGCAGCGACAACATTTTCCATGCCGCTATCAGAGGTATTTCCAGTTGCAATAATTACATAGTCTTCGGTGACCGCTGGGGTATTCTTTACAATATCTGGAAGAGTAACAGATGCACTAGGTGAATTGCTATGTCCTTTGTTTGCATCATCAACTGTTGCATTAAATGCATAAAGTTGATTACCGGCTAATGAGACGATATAGAGCATATCGTTTTTGATTACTGGGTCTCGGTATCCCCCTCCAAGATGCTCATTGCTTGAGGAGTACCAAAAGAGCGTATTGGTACTAGGACCAGGACCGTCTGATGCTCGGGTGTTTGCAGGGTTCTGACCAACGAGAGGCCATTCACTATAAACGGACGAGAGACTCGCATTTCCATTCAGGATATTAACGTTGTTTTTTTCTGCGACGCGTAATGTTGAGTTGAAATGATCAGTCCAATTATTTGATTGTGTTTGCCAAAGGATACTCCAGCTGTATATTTTTGGGGTAAGGGATGGATCAGTTGTCGTGAGATTTGCTTGGATCCGTATTTTCGTTGGGAAGTTAAGAAGTGAAAGAAGAGAAACAGGCCCAGTAAAACCTTTTGAATTATCTGGAAGAAGAGTATTGTTAATGGTTATGTTATTTTCGTCGAGAATATGATACGTAATTGATGTGCCGGTTTTTGCGTAATCCTCGGTAGTAAGTCGTTCCCATGTTGCAGTTGTAAGTGTTGAAAGGTTAATAACTGAGGAAATCGCGGTTCCTTTCAGAGCATATCCTTGACCATGAGAACTGATGCCTACATAATCTGAGAATAGAGAACATGTTGTCCCAAATGTCGGGGTTGCAACAATACAGAGATTAATGTTCTTTTCATTATCTATAAAGAGGTCTGAAGGGGCCATAGAAAAATTCTTCTGGAACGTAAGGATGGAGCCATTGGATTTCTGCGTTGTGGCAAGTTCCCATCCACCGGTAAAATTGCCGATAGGTTGCCAGTAATAGAAAGAAACTCTTGCATCGTGGTCTGTTTTTCCTTTCCAAAGCAAGTCCAGTTGCGTAATGGAATCAATTTGTTGAGGTATCTTTATGGTGAATTGATGAACAACAGTTCTTTTGAAAAGGGAACCGGTTGTTTGGATCATATCTGTATCGTCTTTTGTAATTCGTGCGTATCCAATTGGGGTAAACTCGTTTGTTGCTACTTTATGGAAGCGAAGAGGTAAGAAGGGGAGGAAAATAAAGGTTTTGTAGCTGTATGCTTTGTTTTCTGATGTGGTGCTGAAATTATAGGTTTGTGTGCTTTTTTCATTTCCTAATATGATAGTTCCATCAAGGATTGTGCAATTGGTGAGGTTAACATAGTCGTCATTATTTTCGAATGTGTCTGTCCATGTTCCGTCTCCTTCATCTATGGTAACAGAACTTGAAGTAGAACGACTTATCGGTGAGAAACTGGTGACAAGTAACGAGAAAAGGATAAGACCACATAGTATTATTTTTTTTGATGAATATATTGTATCCATATCTGGTTTCTCCATCGATAATTTTTATTAGT
>CAIYYQ010000080.1 GCA_903930505.1 Methanobacteriota archaeon | reverse complement strand
TTTTATGATGCGTCGCTGTTTTCACGGCTGGTTTCTTTGTTTTTTTTGCTGCAGGACTCATTGCATTTTCACCTCAGGCAACGGAACTGCTGGTGTGTTTTTCCCGATGGGGAACACATGATTTTTTATCGTAGAAAATTCTGTTTCAGCCTTCATTTTAGCAAGGTTTGGTTTTGATGAGACGATGATTTCCACATCTTCGATACCTGCGATTTGACCAATGTGACTTCCACCGATGATCATAGCAACTGTACCTTTGCTGAAAGGGTAGACGTCTAGTATCTTGTTATCTGCAAATGAGAGTTTCAATACATCTCCGGTGTTATACTCGTTTTTTTCTACAAGCATGTTGCGTCCATCATGAAGATTCAATTGGATTTTTTTCTCTCGGACAATGGTTTTGTTTTCTACACGGCACAATTTCCATGACGCATCTTGTTTTTCGATGGGTACGAGCGTGAGTTTTCCTTTTCGGTCATAGAGGATGCGGTAATCCTTTTCAAGTTTGGGAATTGAAAGAACATCCATGAACCCGCAGGGGTATTGGTGATTTTTCCGAGCAGTGCCATCAACAATGATTTCTCCAGATGAAATGATACGTTTCGCTTCTTTTCCAAGGTCACAAAGGTGCAGGTAATCTCGCACGATGGTGAGCAAGGGAATGGATTGTTCTATCGTATGTGGACCCGGTGATGGTTTTGTCGTCCAGACGCGTTCTTTTCGATGGAGTCGAACGGTTCGTGGTGCGGCAAGTCTTTTTAAGTGTTTACTCATGGTTCAGCCTCCTTTTTCTTCTTCGGAGTGGTTTTTTTCACTGGCGTTTTCTTTGTTTTTTTCTCTTCTGGCACTATAGCAGGTTCTTCTTTGGTTTCCTCAGCAGGTTTTTCCTCTTTTATCTCTGGTTCTGCAGATGGCGGTTCTGTTTCTTTTGTCTCTTTTTGTGCTTCTTCTTTTTCTGCGGCTTCCTCTGCTTTTTTGCGTTCTTCTTCTTTCTTTGCGTCTTCTTCAGCTTTCTTTTTTGCAAGTTCTTGTTCGCGAAGTTGTTCTTTTGCTTCCCGTTCGATTTCTTTCTTTGAATCTTCAGAAAGACCTCGTTCCAGAATATCTCTTCGCCAGGAGTCAGTAAGATTCAATTTGGTGATTAACACGTTACTTGGGTGAATCGGTTTTGCTATCTTTTTTCCATCTGCTTTAATCATGGTGAGTCCTTCGATCTCCACGATCTGCTTCTTTACATTCACATGGGAGATTTTATCCTCATGTCCTTTGAAGTTTCCCCGCATCACCTTCACCGTGTCTCCTTTGATGACAGAGATGCTTCGTCGATCGTATTTTAACAATAAATTTTCTTCAAGGTGAGATGCAATCCACTTCCGTTTCTTATGAAGAGGTGCGTTGAAGAGATATTTCCGTTGTTTCCGTGCTTTTTTCGATCTCATCATAACTATCACTCTATACTATTATTGGTGCTAACGCCGCGATCTTCGGCCATCGTTCCGCTGCCTCAAGTGCAACAGGTCCTTTGATCATGGTTCCTTTTGTCTCACCGGTTTCTGTGACGATCACAGCTGCATTATCCTCAAACTGTACCATGGTCCCATCTGGTCTTCTAAATGGTCGTCGCTGACGGATAACGACTGCTTTCAACATCTGCCGTCGCATCTCGTTTGCACCTTTTTTTACACTGATAATCACAAGATCACCAACACCTGCGCTCTGTAGTCGTCGATGACGTCCTCTGATGTTTGGTGTCATAATAATCTGAACAATTTTCGCACCGGTGTTATCAACGCAGGTTAACCGTGCACCGATGGGCAGTCCTCTCATGACTCTGCCTGCAATCCCCTTCATAGCAATTTCTCCTTTACCTGTTCAATCGTAACAAAAGAAATGGTTTTACTCAGTGGTCTGCATTCTGCGATTTTCACGGTGTCCCCGTTTTTCACTTTGATGCAGGGTGGACAATGGGCATGATATTTTGATGTTCGTTTCTCATACCGCTCATATTTTGGAACAAACCAAAGGTACTCTTTTTTGACCGTTATCGAGTTGTGCATCTTCGTGGAAACAACGGTTCCAATGATGATTTGTCCTCGTACGGGGAGGGTTCCGTGAAACGGACAGTATGGATCTGTGCACATCTCTGTGGGAGGTGCGACATTTACTCCTATGTTTCTTGCTTCTTTCTTTTGTGCCACGTTTTTCACCTTGCTTTCTTAATTCTTTCTTCAGGTCGATATGTTA
>CAIYYQ010000079.1 GCA_903930505.1 Methanobacteriota archaeon | reverse complement strand
TTGATTGTTTCCTCCCTGTTCCTAACGAACCTGAAAACACATATCTCTACTAAAACACTTCGATAAAAATGTCCTCCGAGAAAATTTAACTGTTCGAAATAGACGGAGAAAGACATATAATGATTTAACGAATTAAAGGAACCTACTATGTCACTTGATAAAGGTTTGGTTCAAGTTTATACCGGGAATGGAAAAGGGAAGACAACTGCTGCAATGGGCCTTGGATTACGTGCCACTGGTGCTCACCTAAAAGTATACATGATTCAATTTATGAAAGGAAGACGTTACAGCGAAGTTGATGCAATCGAACACATCCCTAATTTTACAATTATGCAGTTCGGACGAGATGAATTTGTCTCAAAACAACATCCTGAACAAGTTGACATTGATCTCGCGAAAAAAGGACTTGAACATGCAAAAGAAATTGTCCAAAGCAAAAAATATGATATGGTTATCTTAGATGAAATCAACGTTGCAATGGATTACAATCTGATATCTTCAGAAGACGTACAAAAATTGATCAAAGAAAAACCAGAAAAGGTAGAACTGATATTAACCGGTCGATATGCACCATTAGAAATCATACAACAAGCAGATCTTGTCAGTGAAATCCTGGAGATCAAACACCCCTATCAAAAAGGATTGAAAAGTAGGAAAGGCATCGACTGGTAAGCACGGGAGTGGATTTTGGTTGTCTGAAAAAGAAACAAGTAAAAAAATGAAAACACAACAACAGAACTGGGAGAAAAAAAACGATACTTCTATGGCCAAAGAAAAACCGGAGAGGAAACGAACATTCAAGAATTTGTCTAATATAGAAATCAAAGCTCTTTTTACCAAAGACGATACCGCTCATCTTGATTATAATAAAGATATTGGGTTTCCCGGAGAATATCCGTTTCTCAGAGGGGTACATAAAACGATGTACCGTGGTCGATTATGGACGATGCGACAGTTCGCTGGTTTTGGAACTGCAGAAGAGACAAACCAGCGGTATAAATATCTGCTTGATCACGGAGAAACCGGGTTAAGTGTCGCATTTGATTATCCAACCCTGTACGGTTATGACACTGACCATCCACTAGCTCGCGGAGAATTTGGCAAATGCGGCGTTGCGGTATCGTCACTACAAGATATGGAACTTTTGTTCCGTGATATTCCTGTCGATAAAATTACGACTTCTATGACCATTAACGGTCCTGCCGCAATCATTTGGGCGATGTATATCGCGAATGCAGAAAATAGAGGGATACCAAAGGATCAGATAGGTGGCACGATTCAGAATGATATTTTAAAAGAGTATATCGCACAAAAATCATATATTTTTCCGCCAGAACCTTCAATGCGATTGATTGTTGACACCTTTGAATATGGAGCCAAACATGTTCCGCGATGGAATACCATAAGTATCAGTGGATATCATATCCGCGAGGCAGGGTCCACCGCTGTCCAAGAGCTTGCGTTTACCTTAGCAGATGGACTTGAATATGTAAAAGCTGCGATGCACCGTGGGTTGAACATCGATGATTTTGCGTACAGACTGAGTTTTTTCTTTAACGCCCATAATGATTTCTTTGAGGAGATTGCCAAGTATCGTGCCGCTCGTCGCATCTGGGCAAAAGAGATGCAAAAACTTGGAGCGAAAAAACCACGATCATTATTGATGCGATTTCATACACAAACCTCAGGATGTAGTCTTACATCTCAACAGCCTGAAATTAATATTGTACGGGTAACATTGCAGGCGCTTGCCGCGGTTCTTGGTGGTACACAATCGTTGCACACAAACTCGATGGATGAGGCTCTTGCTTTGCCCTCTGAAAAAGCAGTACGTATAGCACTACGAACCCAGCAGATAATAGCGGAAGAAAGCGGTGTTACAAATACCATTGATCCCTTAGGTGGATCGTATTATATTGAATGGCTCACGGACCATATGGAAAATGAAACATACAAGTATTTTGATAGAATTGAACAACTGGGTGGTGTGATCCCAGCTATTGAAAAAGGATTTTTCCAGCGGGAAATCGCTGAGGCAGCGTATCGATACCAGAAAGAAATAGATGAGAAAAAGCGGATCATCGTTGGTGTCAACCAATATCATTTGAAAGAACCTATGACTATTCCTATCTTGAAAATGGATGAAAAAGGCGAAGAACGCCAGATTAATCGATTAAAAAATTTGCGGAAGAACCGAGATAATACAAAAGTTGAGAAAACACTTGCTCGACTGAGAACAGCATCTATGAATGATGAGAATCTCATGCCGTATATCATTGATTGCGTTCATGCTTATGCGACATTGGGGGAAGTTTGCGGAATTTTCCGTGAAGTATTTGGAGAATATACTGAACAAGCAATCTATTAAAAGGAGTATTTCAATGGAAAAAAAGATTAGGGTGCTCGTTGCAAAACCTGGTTTAGATGGTCATGATCGAGGGGCAAAAGTAGTTGCCCGTGCGCTTCGCGATGCAGGCATGGAAGTAATCTATACCGGTCTTCATCAGACTGCGGAGCAGATCGTAAACACAGCGCTTCAAGAAGATGTGGATGTCATTGGATTAAGTCTTTTATCTGGTGCGCATATGACGTTTTTTACTGATATATCACATCTTATGAAAAAGAAGAAAATGACAGATGTGTTAGTAGTTGGTGGGGGGATTATCCCTGAAGAAGATGTCCCTCGGTTGAAAAAAATAGGGGTTAACGCGGTATTTGGACCAGGGACACCTGTCGATGAGATTGTCAGATTTATAAGAGAGAATGTGAAACGATGAGTACGCTTGTTTCTCAAGTAGTAAAAGGTGATACACGATCGATTGCGCGGTTGATCTCTCTTGTTGAAAACGATGATTTTACTGCAGTTGATCCAATGAAAGAACTCCATCGATTTACCGGAAAAGCGCATGTAATCGGAGTTACTGGAGTGATGGGGAGTGGAAAGAGTTCGCTTATTTATGAGTTAGCTAAGGCATACAGAAAACAAGGAAAAACAGTTGGCATTATTGCGATTGATCCATCAAGTCCGTTTAGTGGTGGTGCATTGCTTGGTGATCGAATTCGAATGACTGATCTCTCTACTGATGACGGTGTTTTTATCCGAAGTATGGGGACACGAGGGATGCTTGGTGGGTTAACTGCTGCGGTATATGATGTAATCTCGATTCTTGATGCTGCGGGAATGGATATTATTCTTGTTGAGACCGTAGGAATTGGGCAGGATGAAATCGACATCGTGAAGATCGCGGATACCACTTTGGTTATTCTTGTTCCTGGTCTTGGTGATTCAGTTCAGATGATCAAAGCAGGTCTGATGGAGATAGCAGATATTTTTATTGTGAACAAGGCAGATAAACCAGGTGCTGAGCAGACTGTAGCAGAGATTGAATCATTGCTTGATATCAGTGAAAAATGTGTGCGACATATCCCGATTGTGAAAACATCAGCGAAAGAAAAACAAGGTATTTCTGATCTCATCTTAGAGATACAAAACCACAAAAAATATTTGAAAACAAGTAAACAATATGAGATGCGCAGACGGAAACGCTACGAAACAGAACTCTATGAACTTATTCGCAAACGT
>CAIYYQ010000078.1 GCA_903930505.1 Methanobacteriota archaeon | reverse complement strand
CGTCGTAGGAAAACTCATTGTTTTTAGCCTTGTTGCATTGGTTATTGGAGCAGGTACTGTTTCAGGCATTGGAAAACGCCTTGAAACAGAGGTTGTTCCTTCTTCCCATTTCTTCTATTATTTGTTCTAATTCTATCCAAATCTTCGAAGATTTTACAATAAAGTATTTAAATAATTAAAATAAGAGATAATATTATAAAAAATAACTTTTAAATTTATTTGAATGCTGTAAAAAGAATGAATAGGATGAAGCGATTAAAATTGGGTAACAAGTGTACAATATTTATTATATAGTAAAAAAGACACAACAGAGAATAAGTCTGTTTAGGCGGTGCTCAAATGAAAAAAAAGAATACACAAAAAAACATAATTAACGTAGAGATATCAATTCTCATCTGTTTCCTCCTGGTTATACCATCGGTTTACGCTGGTTTCAGCATCCGGCATCAAGAAATGACGTCTGAGATATCACTCACCAACACAGAAATCAACAGCAATCCCATGGAATCACCTGTGAAGACAGAGGCACGACTTCTCTCCTCAGACCAATCAGGTCTCTATCTAGTAAACACCATTGCTGCGGATGATGTAACCTCGATGGTTAATCCTGTTGAAGGAGATACGTATCAGAAACTCGTACTCCCTGGATTCACCTCTACCTCTGAGGTAGGAAAACCCCAGCTCCCCATAAAAACTGTGATGCTTGCGATCCCCACTGAAGGTGATGTCTCTCTCATCATCCGGGATTCTCAATCTATAAAAAAGGAAAAGATTCTTGTTTCCCCTGTCCCTAAACAGGTTGAACGTACAACCCCTGAAGGCTATAGTGAGCTTGAAGATGTGTTTACGCTTGATCAAACCTGTTATAGTACAAATATGTTTTATCCAGGGACACTCGTGGATTTCACCTATGGTTTCATCAGGGATCAACGGATTTTAAACCTTAATTTCCATCCTGTTCAATATAACCCAGTCACCCAGGAGTTACAGATCCATCCCATTATTCAGGTACAAGTAAAATATAGCAATCCTTGTAGTTCCGTCAGTAAGGATGTCGGACCGTACTCTACTCTTTGTTCACAAGTACTGATGAACTACAACCCTCCTCAGGGATCATCTCCCAACGCTGCTTCAATCCCAGGAGCAGGCGTGGTCTCTTACCCAGTAGATTTCGCGAATCCCGCGAACAGCGCAGATTACCTGATCATCACCTCAGATGCATTTTATAACCCAGCACAACAGGATTTCGACCAGGGAACACAAACCAATATGCTTAACAGACTTGCCCATTGGCGATCTGATTACAACGGGTTCGACGTCGCAGTGGTAAATGTGAACAATTCGTTTATCGGAGGTAATACTGACACAAAAATAAAGAATTTCATCTCCTATGTTTATAATAACTGGCAAGCACCACATATGAGCGATGGACACCTCGGCTATATACTTCTTGTTGGGGACACACCCTTTGTTGCATCTCATATCTATGGTGGCGTCGCTGACCGCTGGTTGGTATGCATCGCAGGAAACGATTGGCTTCCGGAGATCATGATCGGGCGTTTTTCCGTGGATGATCAGACTGAGCTTGATGTGATCGCAGAGAAGACGATCCATTATGAGCAGAACCCGGAGCCAGGCGACTGGCAACACCAAGTTCTTCTCTGTGAAGGATCACGATATGAAGCACGTGAAGCCAAGTACCATTCAAGCAATAATTTTCCACACTACACCTTCCTTAAGCATACCCTGTTAGAACAGAGCGGATGGACAGTCACTGAAGCGTTTCTGGAAGAGATAGGTTATACAAATTCCCATTCCATCACAAAAAATGCTATCAACGACGGAAAGAGCCTTGTCATCTACTGCGGCCATGGTTACCAGTATGGTTGGGAGTGTTTCTATGACATTAATCAGTTGAACAATGGGTATAAACTTCCGCTGGTGTATAGCCTCGCCTGCCTTACAGGGAGCTTCCAGATCAATGATGATTGTATGGGTGAAACATTCCTCAACACCCCTCAGAAAGGTGCGATTGCTTTTTGGGGCTCATCAGTTGTCACAACTGTTGATTTTGATTGGTGTTCTGAGTTTCTCCTTGAATCATTCATGGAGAATCATGAATACTTAGTTGGTAAGATCATTAACGAGGGAATTTTCCGTTTAGAAACCCAATTTCCAAATACCAACCTTGGCAGACAGGCGAATCTCCTCGGGGATCCTGCTTTAGACCTCTCCGGGTCACAGGGGCGCCTTAAACAGGAGAAACCTGACCTTACACTTTCCACTCTTGATATCACGCTTGATCCTGAACGGTTAACATCGGAAACAACTCAAGTCAACATCACCGTCAAGGTTCATAACATCGGCGGAGGAAACGCAGAGAATATACCAGTTCGTTTTCTCTTTGAAGACATGAACGGAGAACGGTATCCTATCGGGGATCAAGTGATCACAAACCCTGTACCTGCTGGTGGAGATAGTCTTGTTTCCCAACAATGGAATATACCCCTGCAAAGTGGGGGGAAGAAATATCTCATTGTTGAAATCGACCCGGAGAACGTGATTGACGAAGCATATGAATTAAACAACCAGGCTGGAAAAGACGCGTTTATCTACTCTGATACAACCTATGTGGATGATGATAACATCCTTGGACCATGGGACGGGACATTAGAACATCCTTATCATGACATCCAGGACGGTATTGACACAGTTAATCCAGGAGGTACGGTCAGGGTCCTCTCTGGCATCTACCATGAAAATATAGAAATCTATATACCGCTTAATCTCCAGGGGGACGGACAAGCAACTACTATCATTGACGGGGACAGACTCGTTAATGTCGTTTACCTCTCTGTTGATGGGTATGAAGCTGGCGTGAGAATCTCAGGGTTTACCCTTCGAAACGCTATTAGTGATATTATACATGCTGCTTATTCATCGAAAAATAACTTCATTGAGGAGAACATTATCGAGGATGGGGGATGTGGAGTCGCTTTGTGGTATGCAACTGGAAACACTGTTAAACGAAATATTATACGAGAGAATGACAATGGTCTTCTCATCTACGGTCCCACCTTATGTTCAGGGGATAATTCTATCGAGGATAACATCATAACGAGTAACACTCATGACGGGATCATTCTTACATATGCTAATCATAATATCATCCAGAAGAATCTCATTATTAATAATACTCGTGGTACATATTTATATGATGGTAATAATGTTTATTTTAAAACTCAGAATAATCAGATTTATCATAATACTTTTCTCAATAACCATCAAACAAATGCATTCAACGACATAGGAAGTTCGAGCCATAATCAATGGCATAACGGATATCCAAGCGGGGGGAACTACTGGAGTGATTTTGATCAACCTTGTGAAGGCGCATGGGACAATAACGCCGATGGCATTGTAGACAGCTCCTATGGTATCCCTGGAACAAGTGATAGGGATAATTATCCGCTGATGCATTTCTTCGGTGGAGCAGCTATTGATCTGAATACCTCTCAAATGTTTCCCACGATTCAAGCTGCAATTGATGATCCCTGTACCCTTTGCGGTCATACTATCCTTGTATCGCCAGGGGTTCATCAGGAAAGCATCCTCCTCAACAAACAAATCCAACTTCAGGGCGTCGATCCTCTCAATACTGTTCTCTCAGGGTCTCAAACCAGCGATGTGATTACTATCTCTGCAGACGGGGCTATCCTCACTGGATTCACCATCAGAGATTGTGGTCCCAATTACGTAGGAGTAAGAATACAATCTGATAACTTAATTATATACAACAATAATATTACACAGAATGCCGTTGGAATTCTTGTTGAAGAACAAGCGGTAAACACAAAGATTTATCACAACAGCTTTATCAATAACGATATCAGCGCGTATGATTGGGGCACCAATAGTTGGGACAATGGCTATCCGAGCGCGGGCAACTACTGGAGCACGTATACAGGAGTTGATCAGTACCATGGCCCAGGACAAAATATCACAGGACCGGATACCATCGGCGACACACCATACAACATTTCTGGAAAAATACCGCCGAATCAGGATCGATATCCCTTGATGAACCCATGGGTAACGCCTCTTGATTCACCGGCAAAGCCGAATCATGTGAATTTAGTTCATGACCATCCGAATGATATGAATAAAGGCATCGGACGGATCCGATGGAGCATATCCGGCGGTATACCACAAACGTTCAATACTACAAGTAGGAACAATAACGTCTACTACAAATTTTACTTTGGCGACGGCACAGAGAGCGCTTGGGTTGGACCGTACAGCAGCGGACAAGTCGCGACCGTAACACACGACTACAACAACATTGGTTTCTTCAACGTTTACGTGGTTGCAAAAGTCGGTACCCAATTCAGTCATCCTTCAGATACACTCACGGTGCAGATGTTTAAACTCGGTGATACAAACGGTGATGGAAGAGTCACATTTGCAGATATCGATCCGTTTGTTGCTGCACTTTGGAGTAAAGATACGTACTATAGTAGATATCCATCTGGTTATTATTTCACTGCAGATATCACCATGGATCAATCAGTCAACTCAGGTGATATCGACCCGTTCGTCGCCCTCCTCGGAAACTAAACTAGAATAGAATGATCACCTATGCAGATATCGATCCATTTGTCGCACTACTGAGAAGTTAAGAAGAAAAAGAAAAAAGATGTTTATAAATCCGGTTCTGATTCTCTTTTACGATGGTGGTAAGCGATGGATGATGTTATCAGTTGGTTTGCGACAAATTTGGAAACGATTTTTTTTGTTTTCTTTCTTCTCGTTGCTGTACTAGCGGTGTTCTTTTATTTTCGACGGGCCCAAAAAATGAGGAAAATATTTAGCAATCAAGTTCTAAAACGTAATGGGTTAATGAGAGGAGGTTCTTCTTTCTCTACGCTGACATTTACCTATTTAGAGTGTCCGGTTACTGTAACTGCGTTTCTAGGGAAGTCAAGCGGAGGTCGTACTGGTGGATATTCATCTCCGTATACTCGCGTGTCTGCAACAATAAATACCGGAGACGTCATTCGTTCCCAAGGACAGCAGATGACGGTATACTGTGAGACCTGGGCATCTGAAATCGCAAAAAAATTCGGTTCTCAAGACATTCAAATTGGAAATCAGGAATTCGATCAGGAATATATGATAAAAGGAACAGATGAGATATTCATTCGTCAGATTTTAACGACAACGGTACAGGAGAAACTGTTGAAACTACGGACATATCATCCAATGATCTCACTTGAAATGAATGAACTTGTGGTGAAAGTGCCTAAGATATTAAAAAACGAAGAGGCAATTGATTTGCTCGTTGATTCGGCATTGGTGTTGATTGATCGATTGAAAGCAATGTAAGAGTTCTTTTATTAATCTCATATAGGTTGATCTGATTGTTTTTTTGTTCTCGCATTCATTTTTTCTTTTGCTGTTCGACTGCTGGTTTCAAGAAATGATTCTTTATCGCCCATTCATATGTTTTTTCGTTATGTTCACCAATATATACCTCTTCACCAACCGTATGTTTCGTCTTCGTCGTCCAAATCGTAAACGACTTGTGCACAACATATTTCCTGCTTCCAGAAAGAACCGCAAGTTTCGTCGTCTTAAGATCAGCAAGCTCTTTTATGCGCTGAAGACGAAAACTCGTATAGTTCCCGGTATACATTTTCAGTGAAGCATCTTGCATAAAAAAAATAGTATCAGTCACCGAATCAAGAAAACGACGATCATGCGACACTGCAATTACGGTCCCTGTATAGGAGTTTAACGCAGATTCAATCGCAGCTTTTGAATCCATATCCATATGATTCGTCGGTTCATCCAAAAGCAAAAAATTATATGGTTGCAGGATCAGACGAAGAATCGCAAGTCTTGCACGCTCTCCACCAGAAAGCTGTCCCACTTGATTAAAAATCATTGGACCTTTAAAATTAAAGTGCCCTAGCATTGCTTTTGCATCATTTTCAGGCAGCTCTTTCTGATCCCTGCGAATCTCATCAAGAAGTGTATTCTCAAGATTCAACGATAGATGCCCCTGATCAAAATACCCAAGTCGTACACCAGGACTTATGTGCAATGTTCCTTCGTCGTAATGTTCATCACCAGTCAATATTTTTAAAAACGTGGTTTTCCCGCATCCGTTTGGACCAATGAGTCCAATCTTCTGACCTGCAAAAATCTCAAATCCAACATTCTCAAGAATGCTTTTCTCACCAAAACGTTTCATTAAACCTTGGCCTTCTGCAACATTTTTACCTGATTTAAAAAGTGCTTTAAACTGAAACTTTAACAGATAAGATTTCAGCACAGGGTTTTCTACATGCTGTTCTTTTGCAAGACGTTTCATTTTACTTGCTATTTGCAGATCATATTTATTTCGACGCGTTAACGTCTCAATGATTTTTTTCTGACGGTTAATCTCAGATTTGGATTTCTCATATGCAAGAATTTTACTATGCAGATTAAGGCGTTTCTGCTCTTCGTATTCCTCAAACGTCGCATCATAAACCTCAAGGTGATTTCCTTCAATTTCAAATACTCGGTCAACAAGATCATCGAGTAGATACCGGTCATGGGAAATAATCATTACTGCCTGTGGAAAATCAACTATTTTTCGTTCCAGCCACTCAATCGTGTCAATATCAAGATGATTCGTCGGCTCATCCAAAAGTAACAGATTGCAATCCTCAGGCTTTGCAAGAACGCTAGTTAGAGCAATCTTCTGACGTTCACCACCAGAAAGGACATCTATTTTTGTTGTCGGTGATACTTCGTCAAACCCGATCTCCTTTAGCATACTGCATGCTGCGTCAAAGCGTACGCTGCTTGCTGTTTTACTTGCAGAAACCCGAAGTCTTTGAATGTTTTCAATAATATCAGAGTATTCGGGTGAACTGTAAATATCAGGGTCCTCTAACTTTGCTTCATACATTTTAATTTGTTGCTGGATCGCATACGGTTGTGTCGTACGAGCAAAAAAATCAGAAATCGTTTTATCCAAAGAACTAACTGCTACTTGTTCCAAACATCTCATCTGCAGGTTCTCTTTGCGGTAGAGCTCTCCTCCGCTTACTCGTTCATATCCTAAAAGAATCTTAAACAACGTAGTCTTTCCGCAGCCGTTCGGACCAAGAAAACCTATACAGTTGTCAGAACAAATCTCAAATGATGCATCATCAAACAATAGTTTACCTTCTATTGTTTTTGACAAACCAGTGGCTTTAATGAGAACGTCCATTGGAGGGGGATAATAAAGTTCTCTTGTATATCTTTTTAGGTCATTGAATTCTACTTATTGTTTCGTTCATGACCGCCATCTAATGCATCATTTACCAGTGCATCACATCGAGAAATGAACAGATCGTTTCTTCTTCGATGGTTGTACACCACTTTTTTAAACATTTTTTCTCGTTGTTTCAAATCAGAAAAGAGTTTTAGAATATGCGGCGTTTTTACTTTATACCGTCCCTTCAGCTGCATGACGACAAGTTCGCTATCTAGAAAACAACACAGTTCATTTTGCGAAAAACCTGCAGCAAGTTCTAGTGCTTTGATGAGTGCTTTATATTCAGCAACATTATTTGTCGCAATCCCAATGCATTCTTTATGTTCTAATAAAAGTTGTTTCTTTTCATCGTATAACATAATACCAATTGCTGCAGGACCTGGGTTTCCCCGCGCCCCTCCATCTGTATACACAAATATTTTATCAGATTTCATTTTTTCATTCTCCACTATAAAAACATTTATTTGATAACCCCTCGTTTTTTCAACTCAAAAAAACATTTTGCACATGCGTTCACATCAGAATATGCATTATGTGCTCCATCAAACTCTTCATGAAACAATTTCCGATGCAGTTCCTTTAAATTCGGCCATTTATAATTCCCGTATTTACTTGGTATTTTACAAAACTGCGTCGAAGATTGCATTGTACAAATCCTTGTTTTATCAAAAAGGGAATGATTCATTTTTTTTCGGAGAAACTCAGCAGCAACAATTTTTTCATCAAAATTTATGTTATGGCTAACGACAAGGAACGCATGAGTTATATCTTCTGAAAATTCCTTTAGAACCGGCAACAAATCAGCTCCCTCTGAAAGTGCTTTCTCTGTAGTAATCCCATGTATTTTTACTGCAGACTCGGGAATCATAAAACCATCGGGTTTAATCACATAATCCTTCTCGGAAGTACAATGTTCCGAACCATCGAAAAGTAGCCAGGCGATTTGTACGATTCTTGGCCAATTCTCTAAATGTTCAACAGGGGCGTTATAGTATTTTGGTAAACCTGTTGTTTCCGTATCGAAAAATAAATACATTCGAGACCACAAAATTAAACGTCATTTAAGTAGCTTTTCTTTTATTAATTATTTATAAGAAATGTTACATCGTTAGTGAAAAAGTTTTTTAAAAAATCAGATGCAAAAGTCTTATATATAAATCCTCATTCCAATTAGATATTTTTAAATGAATATAAGGGGAATTATATGAAGAACAAAAAGATAATCATAGTGCTAGCCGTAGCAGCCGCTCTTTTTATGGTCACACCAACGATGGCGTTTTCGTTCCCACAAAAAACCTCAAATCCATCCCCTGAAGAAGATCTTGATCCACTTGTCAACATAGAAGTAACCGTAACAATCAAAGCAATCCGTTCCCTTGAAAAAGTAGATCAACAGATTCCATCCGTTACGAAAATTAATTGGCTGGGTAACCCGAATTTTTACGTAAAAGTATTCATTAACGACGTTGAATTCAAAAGTCCTGTTTGGAAAAATACAAAATATGTGTACAATCCGAATTGGTCAGTAACTCTTGACGTCCCTGATGACCAAGAATGGGTTGGCGTGAGAATCGAATTATGGGATAGAAGTATCGTTGGGAATAAACAATGTGATCTCAGCGGTATCACTGAATTCAATCAACAGCAAATAAAAGAAGATCGCGGTGTCAACCTCTCATATAATCTCAAAACAGGACACTGGATCGGTGACGACAATATCAACAACATGGAATTTCTGAAAGACCCGAGTGGATACGGGCGACTCAACGGATGTGACGACGGGAGCATTTATCAGCAAGATAGGGATTGTGAACTCTGGTTTGACATCAACCAGACAGATCCTGATGGCGACGGCATCCCCTACTGGAGTGAGGTCAACATTTATCATACCGATCCCACAGTCAACGATACTGGTCGAGATATGGATGGTGACGGATGTCCGATTGAATGGGAACATAAATGGGGGTATGTCCTCGCCTTTGATTATGAAAATGAAACCATTGGACACGGGTGGCTTTTTACTGATCTTGTGTGGGATGACCATAAACACCTTGATTTTGATAACGACGGCTTGACAAACTACGAGGAATACCTGACGTCTCAATGGGAATCAGACCCCTATCGAAAAGACATCTTCGTTGAACTTGATCAGATGGCGCCTAGCCCCGATGGATTCAAAAGCCAGTTGCCACAAGGAGCAAAAGAACTTATTTATACAGCGTTCGACCGACGCAACATCGTCTTTCATCTTGACGACGGAAGCATGGGCGGCAGCGAAACCATCCCCTTTCAGGCTGATGTGAATCGTTCCTCACTTCAGGATATCTATTTTAATTATTTCCTGCATGGAAATGTCAGTACCTGGCGGCGTGGCGTCTTTCACTACGGGGTTGTTGTATACGAAGCAGATTATCCTGGGTATACCTACCGCTCAGATGCATTTCAGATTTCTGCGTTTCCCCTTGAAAACAATAAAACCATTCCGAAATTAGAGCGGAAACGAGACATCGTCTTTGGTAGCGCGTATATGCATGAATGTGGTCACACCCTGGGTTTTGATCCAATAGGAGGTCACGATGATATGAGTAAGTACCCCTGGCAGCTTGGGTGGTGGAAATGGCGACCCTACAAAAGTATCATGAATTACGGGTACATGTATCAGATGGTTGACTATTCAGATGGGTCTCGTGGGAAAAACGATTTTAATGACTGGAGCAGAATGGATCTCACGTACTTCAACGGACAAGAATGGGACGTCGATTAACAAGATCACAGATGGAATTAATTTTTAATGATTCTTGATCCACGATGCCGCATCTGCGATCACATCACTTGAAACATGCCCCTCGATTAGATACTCTGTGTTTGTTGGTACACCAGTTCCTGAAATAAACAAATGGTTCAAGGAATCATAGGTTTTCAACGTCACCGTCCGCGCACCTAGAAAAAAACGGATCAAACCTTTTATGAAGTTCCATAAGGTCCTTCCACAGTTCAACAATCTGCGGAATATGTTCATCCCGGGCAGCGGTAACATTCATTGAAGGATGCCTGCCTGCTTCAGCGCAGTATAATTCTCTGGATGGCTCTCAAAATATTTTCGGATTGGATCAAGAATCCTGTTGATGTATGATGCGGTTGCGTTCTTTAAATCAAGCGGATGTAAACCCATGATGTAGGCTTGTTCGAGATCATTGTAGGTGGCAAACGATAGTTTTCCTCCGAATTTCTCTGGTCGTTCGATCACAAAAGATTCGTTTTTCAGCTCCGGGAACACCACGTATTTGCAAATCTCAAGCACTGGGTTTCCTTGTATCTGTTTTTCAGGACAGAATGCTTTACTCAACTTTTTCTTCACACTTTCTGCATCATCATGAATTGAAATCATTGAATCCGGCTTGCTTTTACTCATCTTCATTTCAACAGGGTTCATTCTACTACCTGCTTGTAAACCTGTGAGTAATGGAGTGTGCAATGCAACTGGT
>CAIYYQ010000077.1 GCA_903930505.1 Methanobacteriota archaeon | reverse complement strand
CTATTTCTACATATCCATTATATAAAACAAGTAAATCAATTCAATTTCCAAGAAATCTTACGCTGTCACTAATGATAAGAGAAATACCATTTGGCTCAGGCTATTTTATTGGCTTATTGGGTTCAAACATTCAATGGTTTATTAAACGATCAAACAAAAAAAATATCACGGCGAGTCTCATCATTCATTCCTGGCAAATCAAAGAACCACCTAAGATAGATAAAACTAGCGAGAGAAACATCATAAACCGAGTTAAGATGATCCCCTATACCATTAACCGCCGAGATGCCATCAACGTGTTATGCCAACAGTATGAATTTATTCCTATGATAAAGCTAATTAATACCTATCAATATGACACTGAAAATCCAGATTGTTAGATGAACGGCTGAAGAGTATGAATAAAAAGGTTTTTATTATCGGTCTCGATGGAGCGACTTGGAATATTATAAACCCGCTGATTACAGAAGGCGAACTGCCGACTATTAAGAATTTACTAGAAAACAGCACACACGCAGTGCTTCAATCTACTCTCATTCCACTCTCTCCAGCAGCTTGGACATCTTTTGCTACAGGTTGCAACCCTAACAAGCATGGAATTTTCGATTTTTTCGGTCGTAAAACAGGTACCTATGAACCGACTCCCTATAGTTCAAGGGACAGAAAATGTGAGACCTTATGGAATATCCTCAGTAAAGAAGGTAAAAAGGTTGGAATATTAAACATCCCAGGAACATACCCTGTCGACAAAGTAAATGGATTTATGATCAGTGGATTTCCTACACCAGAGGAATTCGAAGATTTCACATATCCAAAAGATTTACTTTGGGAACTTAAAAAAGAGTTTGGAAAGGATTTTCGATTTCAGCCTAAGGTAAACCTTTTTGACGAAGCACTTTTTTTAGATGAGATACATCTTCTAACAGATAATATTTTTCAAGCCACAAATTATCTCATGAACAAGTATCAATGGGATTTTTTAATGACGGTGTTTGTAGGAGCAGACTCGCTCAGTCATGCATTCTGGAAGTATATGGACCCCAAACATCCGTTATATGATGCTAACGCCCCCACAGAGTTTAAAAATGCGATAGTGAACATTTATAAGGATCTAGATAAAAAAATCGATTTATTGAAGAAAAATATTGATTCAGATACTACATTAATGCTGATGTCTGATCATGGATTCGGTCCCTTGTATTATGGTGTTCCAATTAACAATTGGCTTTTAAACGAAGGATTTATGACACTTAAAAAAACTGTACCCACTAAGGTCAGGTATTGGATGTTTCGGAGAGGAATTAATTATTATAATTTATTAAAAATAACCAAAGTCCTCCGACTTTCAAAATATGCACATAAAGCTGCATTTGCTTCAAAATCATCTTCGGTGGATTTTGTGAACAAATTTTTCCTTACAAACAAGGATGTCGATTGGAATCGAACTGTTGCATATTGTATGGGTAGTTTCGGACAATTATTTATAAATCTCAAAGGTCGAGAACCTCAAGGTATTGTAGAATCCAACGGAGAATACGATAAACTTGTGGATGACATAATTAAAAGTTTATCCAACTTAAAAGATCCAATTAATAAAAATATTATTTTTGATAAAATATTTAGTAAAAAACAAGCCTATCCTCAATCGAAAGTTGACGATAACACCCCAGATATTCTCTTTTTCGATACCGAGATGAAATATTCTATAGACAAATTTTTTATGTTTGGAAGTAAAGATATGGTCTCTGTACATCCGCTTTGGTCAGGAACGCATAGACATGAGGGAATATTTCTTGCACATAATGATAATCAAATTCGAAAAGCAACAACCATAGAAAAAGCGAATATTTGCGATATCGCTCCTACAGTACTTCATATAATGGGTATCCCTATTTCCAGAGACATGGATGGCAAGGTTCTGGCTGAAATATTTGAAAAAGATT
>CAIYYQ010000076.1 GCA_903930505.1 Methanobacteriota archaeon | reverse complement strand
ACCGCAATCATTATAGTGATACCAAGAGATAAAAATACAACAAATAATTGAAGGTATTGTCTACAGAGAATATCGTTTGCTTGTTTTTTATATTCCCAAGCATTCTGTATTATTTGCGTATTGTATTCTCTTTTTATTTGAGAAAATTGTTTATTATATTCCTTTCGACTTTGAAATATAATTTCTTGGATTTTTTCTTTATCCAATGTTTATCCCAGTCCTTGAAATGGTTTGTTGTTTAAAAGAATTTGCCTGACTTGCTGCAATTGATTTTCTTGCAAAACAACGGGAGAAATAAACGAGTTACACAAAGACATAAACACCAAGGTAGGGTATTGCATCAGTCATTTTATTACAAAGGTCAGCATCATTAAATCATCAAACCGCCAAATGTCTATCGACCGATGGTCATCGCCTGTTTAACGATATAAACCAGCGACAGATACCTAAGCGAGTTCTTCTGAGAGTTCATGAGTGTTCAGTCAGGAATTCAGCGTTCACAAATGATATAAATCTGTTCCAACAATTGACTTTACCGTAACAGAAAAATTATGGCGGTTGAAACATGATGAATACATGTGAATGGCTCCATTGTCAGTTAGAAACACTACCGCTTTTCAAATATCCATTTAATTTGGAGAAACAACCACACAACGGCATCTATTTTTTCTACGAAGATGAAGAGATATGGGGACACGGAGACAATCATCCAAGAATAGTGAGAATCGGAACGCACAAGGACAATAATTTTCAAAGTCGCATCAGTAGTCATTTCCTTCTAAATGAAAACAAAATGAACTTTGACCAGATGAAATCCCCTCCAAAAGACAGAAGCATCTTCAGAAAAAACATTGGGAGAGCAATACTAAACAAAGACAAAGACAAGTATCTTGACATCTGGGAAAAAGACTTCACCCCCAGGATAGAACGGGAGATGCACGGGCACCTCAGAGACATCGAAAAGGAGATGAAGATAGAAACCGAGATAACCACACTGTTGAGGGAGAAATTTTCATTCAAATTCGTTATAATCGACAGCCAAGAGGAACGGATGGGCAGTGGTGGGCTTGAGAGTTCTCTCATCGGAACTGTTGCTCGATGCGGACTATGTAAACCATCTGAGAACTGGCTCGGAAGACATTCACCAAAAACAGAAATTGCCAGGAGCGGGCTGTGGCTGAGCCAACATCTTGATGCGCATGAAATAAATGAGAGTGAAAAAATAATCATTGAAGATGCTGTAACAAAAACAAACGAATGGATTCACGATAAATAAAACATGAAATTTTGAAAAATATATGGAGGAAAAATATGGCACCAAACAGAGAAGATTTCCAAAAGAAATTGTATAGTATATTCAGGCAGGCGGAGCAACAAGGAAAAAACTATATTGATGTAAAATCAGGGGATTTACATAAGATGGTTGGAGGATATCCTGGGAAAAATCATCGGATGCCTATATGTTGTGGAGCAATGAAAAAAGAGATGAAATCTACTGATAAAGTTTTAGATGAGCCGCCAAAGGGACAAGGTGCTACATTGCTTATACGTTATCACTTACCAAGATAAATCTTGGAGAAAGTTTAAGAAAGGAAAAATGAACTGAACTATACGAAAGGATGAATGTGACGTTTATGAGAAAACATGTTATATTTTTACCTTGCTGTAAATCTAAATCTGCCACAGGATACATTGAGAAATCAGATAATAGTTTATCAAAGAAAAAACTACCTCAGACATGGGAGAAATTACAAAGTGGAAGAGCCGGTATGACAGACTGTATTGACAAGACCACTCTGATGACATCTGCTATATTTCTTTACAAAGGAAGTCCCTACAATGTTTTTCAAAGTGAGTTATCAAATATTATACATGAAATTAGAAGCGGTGAGATGCGACTTTATATTATTTCAGCAGGTTATGGAATAGTCGATGCTCTTGAACCGATACATAATTACGATGCTAAATTGCAAAGTAAAGTGGCGAAAAATTGGAAAAATTATGGTCTTCATGAAATCATCAGCGAGATTTTACTCAGAGAACAATCATTGAATCTGTTTGGATTTTTTGCTGGAACAACGAATTGGAATTCTCCTGGTTCTAAATACCGATATTTTTTTACCCAAGGCGTTACACATGCAATGAAGCTGGGTCTTAAACCAGAAACCGCAGGTTGTTTTTACCGAGTAGATGGTCGTGGTAGTAAAGCAATTCTTGGTGCGTTAGGAAGAACTTTTACAGAAGGGTTGAAGAATAAATTTCTTTCATCGTATGTTGAAAATATTGAAACTAACTATCGTCATGATAGGAATGTTGTGATAGGATTTGAAAGGATACAATAACTATAGTGCAAAATTTAAGATTTAATTGTCAATCATTGTCATACCGGTAAACATGGGTTCAAATACTATTATAAAAGCACGAGTTATTGTTAAAATGCAATGTAGAGGAGGCAAAGGATATGAAAAAAATGGCGATAGTTATAATTGCATCAATGGTAATTGGTATAGGAATTTTAAGTGGTTGCACAGAAAAAACAGCAATAGAAAATAAACAGACACCACAATACCAAGATGATGAGTTCTACACATGGATACTTACAACAACAACGGAGATAAAAAAACAGAGCAACACTATCGTTAATACAACGAACTCAAAAGATTGGTATTCCTGCAATCGAATGGCGGGAGAACTCTTCGATTTTTGCGTTACAACAGATGTGAAGATAGCCCAATACAATCATCTTTCACCAACAGCAACAGCGGTAAGGGACGAATTTCAAAATATAAGCAACAACACCAGACTATTTGCCACAGCCATGATGGAGACTTCACTATATTCCTTAAACAATGAACCGACTGAAGCAAATAATTATCGAAAACTCGCAATATACTACCAAGAAGAAATATTCATCCATGTGATATCAATGATTAAACTAATGTATCAATGATTAAACTAATGTCGATATATATGGAGGGAAGATATGAAAAGAAGAAAGTCAAAAAATATTATTGGTGTTACTATTTGTTTGTTACTTGTCCTTATGATTGCTAATACGGGATGCTTTGGTCCAAGTAGCATAGAAGTGAAAATAAGTTATTCAGGTTCTTGGAGGGGAGCGATTGTGGATAGTAGTGGTTCAAGAAGTATTGATGGTTATGGAACTGAATCATATTCTGTTTCAGGTGGAATAATTTCCGCAACTGCTCAAAAAATGGATGTCAGTGGAACAATAACAATACAAATTTTAGCAAATGGCGAAATAGTTGAACAACAAAGCACTTCGGCAGCATACGGAGTTGTCTCCGTTGTTCACTCATTCTAATTTAGGGGAGGAAAATGGCATAATGCAATAGATGTGGTAACAAAGTGCAGGGTTAAGTTCTTGATGTATAGGTTTTTAACGTAGTAGTTGTTATTAAATTGCAGTTGAGGGAGTTAAAATGGTGTGGACTAAGGGTAAAGCACATATAAGTGGAAAGTGCAAGAATTGCGGAAAGCAAGTCAATAGAGGCGATACTGCTGTCGTAGAGATACACGGTGTATTCCCAAGACCTTCAAATACTACATTATTGTGCGAGGAATGTTTCAATCAATTACATCCTAACGAAAAAACTGTTTCTGAAGCTGGTTTAGCACTCAGAAGATTAACGATGAGGACAAGGTAGAACTATCCACATATATCCTGGACCGTCAATCGTTGTCATGCCGGTATTTTGGTGTTCAAATCCCTTCCCCTGCACTTTTTCGCTAACCAAAAATAAGGATTCTTTTTTCAGAATTTGTGTTAAACATAAATAATACACACGTAAAAGAAATTAAATTTTTTATAAAAATATAAATTACTGTTTTGTAAGATATGGCTGATGCAAGTTGACAGAAGAAAAAAGTTAGAAAATATTATTTTTTCCTGTTGAATATCCGTCGAAATGATTAAAAAATTGTTTTTTACATTTTGACATTTTGACACGTTACCTTTATTAATCAAAAGATGACATAAAATAACACGCTATAGATTTTCATTACTTAATAAAGGTGCGGATAAAAATGCCGAAGCTATTTAAAAAAAATAAGAAAATAGAAATCAAACCAGCAACCTATGATGATTGGCGTTTTGTTTTACATTTACGTAATCGAAATTATGTAAGAAACGCCTCATGGGATACGAAATCCATTGATGCTGAGACACATAGACAATGGTTTATGAATAACTATAGATATTATTATATCATAAATAAAAATCAAGGAGTCGTTCGAGTAAAGGATGGAGAAATAAGTATCTTTCTTTATAAAAAGTATCAGAACAGAGGTCTTGGGTCTCTTGTTTTAAGTGAGTTTTTGAAAAAATACAAACATTTGAAAGCTACTGTTCGTATTGAAAACACGCAGTCTCTTAAATGTTTCATTAAATCAGGTTTTGTCCCGATAGGTTTTGTCTTAGCAGAAAAACCTGAGATGAAATACATTTGAATGAAGTCTTTCTATAATCTATTGATGGGAACTTGATTTAAGACATTTAATCAATTATCAATGATCAACCATTGTCCTGCCGGTACTTTGGTGTTCAAATCCCGTCCTCTGCACTACTTTCTTTTTTTTAGAAATCAATACAGTTATTTCCATCGCTACATTTTGTGCTGCTTTATGACATTCGCTACTCAAAGAAAGAGAAACGTCTCTTGATTTCGGTTGAATACCAAGAAAACCAACCTGTGCGCCGCACCGCTGTTCAATTTCTTTTGCAATATCTGTTGCTGGGATTGCATGCGTAGTGAACAATCCTGTATCAATTTCGTCTTTTGAAAGCAGTCGCCATTTTCCGGGTTCTGCCTGTAGTTCTGCTGCATCTACAATGAGAACGTGAGATGGTTTGATTTCACAGATCGGTTTGATAAACATTTCTGGCATCGTCTGCCCATCAAAAACAGAGAGATTCGCTCCTGAAAATTTTTTCAGATCACGTACGACAACAAGACCAACTGCGTCGTCCCCACGAAGCTCGTTGCCCATACCAAGGACGACAAGATGTTTTATGTGACTGAGAAAAACCGCAAGGCTATTTGACAATAGCTTCTCCTCTTTTGTAATGCGCAAGTTCAAACTCTGTCGTCATCTCGATTGCATCCTTTGGGCAAACCTCTTCGCATTGCGCACAGAACGTACAGAAATCAAGATCAAACACCGGTTGTTTCTTATCACCAGTTATCAAGTGCATGGTACAGGCTCCTGAAGGACAATCATGGGAACATAATCCGCAGTGGATACATCGCTCAGGGTAGAATTTCATCTTCCCACGAAGACCCTTTGGCGGAATCAATCGTTCTTTTGGGTACAACACAGTCACTGGTTTTTTAAAAATAAACCCGATGATTTTCGGCAGCATCTTTCCTGGTGTCTTCATGGCAGCCATCCTCCAAACCGGATAACTATCACAAGTAACATCTGAAATAGCGACAACGGAATCAACCATTTGTAAGCAAAGTTCACCATTTGATCAACCCGTATACGGGCAACCGCGGATTTCATCAAAATCAAAAGGAAGATGACAAACAATGTTTTCAACAGAAACGCAAGGGCGCCAATGATCCATGATATATAATGAGGTTCTATCGAAACGAGTGGCTCAGGCCCACCGAGGAACACCGCAGCAATAAGACCTGCACCAACAACCATCTCTGTATCGCGAGCAAGTCGAAGCAATGCAAGTCTACGTCCTGAGAACTCTGCGAGCGGACCTGCGACGATTTCGGTTTCTGCTTCAGGGATATCAAACGGCAGTCGCTCCAGTTTTCCTTGAAGAGAGATCACTGCGATCACAAACCCTAAAAAAATAAACGGGAAGACAAGCCAATGATTGTTCATGTAGATGACAATGCCGGTCATATTCCAGGTGCCGGCAACAAGCGCGGGAACCAGAAGCGCAAGGAAAAACGGGATTTCATACGAAAATAAAAGTGATGCGACACGCATACCTCCTTCTTGACCGAAGATGTTTCCTGAGTACCATCCTCCAAGAAACAAGGCAAGAGTCGGAATCATCAAGAGGTACAGTGCAACAATTAAATCACCTTCAAAACTATGCAATGAATTTGCAGATACTACAGGGATGTAGAGAAACGCGGCAAGTACTGCAGCAAGAGAAAAAATAGGTACCAAAGTAAGCACCCATTTATCTGCTTTATCGGGGACAAAATCTTCTTTTGCCATAAGTTTTATTGTGTCTGCAAGTGGCTGTAAAAACGGTGGACCAACACGTCTCTGGATCCTCGCGTAGATTTTCCTATCCATATATTCCGCGAACAATCCAAAACCAAGAATGAAGAGAAATCCGGGGAACACAAACAAATACAAGATTTCAAGAAGAATGTTCATTACACGCTCCCTCCTTTTTCAGCATACCATTGTATCCCATATCGCCGGAGTCGCTCCCAGTCAAGAATATAACCAGATTGGTTTTCTTTTCCCTCTTTTAATATAAGGACGCGATCCATGCAGCCCATACACGGATCGATGCCTGCGACGATGATCGGTACATCCGCTAAGTATGTTCCTTTGAGCATCTCTGCTATCGATGGAAGATTCGCCATTGTTGGCGTTCGTACTTTGTATCGCTCTGGTTTATCTGTTCCATTAGAACGTAGATAGTGGATGTCTTCACCTCGTGGTGCCTCGGTGTGACTGATAGCTTCGCCTTCTTGGACTTTCCGTGGTGCTTTTACTTTGATTTCGCCTGCGGGGAGATTGTTCATGAGATAGCGGATAATGTTGATGCTTTCAACGAGTTCAAGGACGCGCACAACAAACCTACCAAACACGTCACAGGTATCGGTCGTGATCACTTGAAACGGTGTTTCTGCGTACGCGGCATGGGGGTCATCACGTCTGATATCAACATCGATGCCTGATGCTCGTGCGGTGGGACCAACAGCGGTCAGTTTCAATGCAATCTCTGGTTTTAAGATGCCAACTCCTTCGCATCGCGCAAGAATTGTTTTTTCGTTCACCGCGATGTCCTTATAGTATGCTGCTCGTTTCTCAAGATAATCCATTGTTTCAAGGATTTTTTTCTTTTGGTCCTCGCTGATATCTCTGCGGACACCGCCGATGGTGTTCATCGCGTAGTTCACGCGGTTACCAGAAATAAATTCTAAAATATCCTGAACGAGTTCCCGATCCTGCCAGGTGTACATGAACAACGTGTCAAACCCAATCTCATGTCCAGCAACACCAATCCACAATAGATGACTGTGAAGTCGCTCTAGTTCGAGAAACAGGGTGCGAATGTATTCTGCACGTTTCGGAATTTGAATATTTAGGACGGTTTCAACGTTTTGAACGTAGTTTTGTGTATGGGTATAAGAGCAGATCCCGCAGATTCGTTCGATAAGGTAGAGGTTTTGAATGTAGTTTCTCGTCTCAATGAGTTTTTCGATTCCTCGATGGGTGTACCCTATGCGGATATCAGCATCAACAACCATTTCACCATCAAGAGTGATCGTGAAGTTCTCTGGTTCTTTTAGTGCAGGATGTTGCGGTCCAATAGGGATTTTCACGTTAGCCAACTATGTCACCTCCGGTGGGTTTCCAGTCTTTTCTCAGAGGATATCCCTGATTCCAGTCTTCAGGAAGGATAAGTCTGCGGAGATCAGGATGGCCTTTTGCTATGATGCCTAGGATATCATTAAGCTCTCGTTCATAGAGAATAGCGCTGGGGAAGATATCAACGATACTCTCAACAGTTGGATCATCTCGAGGGCAAGATGTGCGAACCGTAACAATTGTACCATGGATAAAAAAATGATACAGGATTTCAAAGAGTGTTCCGGTATCACGAGCCGTGATCGTTGACAAATGCTGTGCATGCAGGTCTTTCGCAAGTATATCCACTGTTTTTTTCAGAGACTCTCGTGAAATAGCAATCATAAGACGTCGAGGTTTCGTAAGGGTAACATTTGCGTCACTAGGAACAATTTTTAGAAGAGTTTCTTTCAGCTGTTCATCTGTATACGTTGTCATGGTTTTCCACCTTCTTTGATTTTCGCAAGAAGTTTCACAAGGCCATCGATAATCGCATCAGGTCGCGGTGGACACCCTGGGACGTAGGCATCAACCGGGATTACTTTGTCAATGCCACCTTCAACACAATATGATCCTTGGTATATTCCACCAGAGGACCCGCATTGGCCGACAGCGACAACAAATTTCGGCTCCGGCATCTGATCGTAGACGCGTTTCAGTCGTTCCTTCATTTGTGTTGTCACTGGACCCGTGCAGATCAAGATATCTGCGTGTCTGGGTGTTCCTTTTAACAGAACGCCGAAACGTTCGGCATCAAGCCTGGGAATTAATGCAGCAAGAATTTCGATATCACATCCGTTGCAGGATCCAGTGTTCATATGGAGAATCCACGGGGATTTCAACCGCGCCCAGGTAACAATTCCAGTCATTGTTATTTCCTCCCCAGATACAATGCAACAGCGGTAACAGCCATTGTTCCAATCAGTATAATACCTAAAAATATTGAGGCTCCTTGAGGTGCAGTCGCAAGAAGAAGCGCTCCAACATGAAGAACCGTGAAGAAGAATGCAACATGGAAAAACCCGTAAGAATGTTGTCGTTTCCCACCAGCTTCAGGATCATGTTCACCGCAGGCATAGCTCTCCAGTTTATATTTCGCGGTTTTATATTTTGGTCCAAGTTTTCCAGCACCGACATATACTATGGCAACAAGCACCAGAATGATGAGGAATGTGGATATGGGGTTGAACAGAAGATCCTGCATGATTAGATTCCTCCTATCATCAATGCATCAACCGCAGGTTTCACAATTTGAAGGCCAAGTTCAGGCCATATACCTAGGATTATTGTTAGGGCAGCAAGAATTGCCATTGCTAGCATCATGACCCGCGAAGGTTCGCGTAAACTGTTTTTTATCTGTGTTGGACCTAAATACAAGGTTCTTATGATCGGCAGATAATATCCAAGGGAAATCAATGCGTTCACTAATGCAATAACAGCTATGGCGATACCCCACCAGCCGATTATACTGTAGGTCTGGATACTTCCACTGAAAATGAGCCATTCGCTCATGAACCCACTTAATGGCGGGACACCAGCAAGAGAGAGTAGGGACAACGCAAAGACAAAACCGGTGAATTTCATGGATAATCCAACGCCTTTCATTTCATCAAGATAGCGGGTTCCTAATTGATGTATCAGTACACCTGCACAAAGAAAAGCAAGCCCTTTCATGAATGCATGAGTCATGAGATGAAATAGTCCTCCTTCGTATCCGGTTTGACTATGATAAGCAAACCCGACGCCGACTCCAAGGATGATATATCCCATCTGGGCAACGCTGGAGTATGCAAGGATTCGTTTCAGATCAACCTTTTTATGTGTTAATTGGACAAACGCCATAACATTTCCAACAGTCATGGTGAGCAACGCAAGAGCAATGAGCAGTTCTCCAACAGGAAGTCCAGTGCCTGTAAAAATCAAAAGAGCACGAATTAAGGTGAAAAACCCTGCACCGATGACAATACCAGAAAGCATCGCACTGATACCTGATGGTGCTGCGGAATGTGCATCCGGAAGCCAGGTATGCAACGGAACAATTGCTGCTTTCACACCAAATCCAAGGATGAAGAAAATCATTGCAATTTGAAGTGATGGTGTTGCGGTAAGAAACCCTGTGAGTTCACTGAATGAGAGTGTTCCTGTTTGAAGATACACTAGAGAGATACCGAAGAATGCAAGTGCTGATCCCATTGCACTCATAATAATATATTTCATACCTGCTTCGATCGCCATCCATTCGTTTCGTCTGAATGCGACAAGGGCAAACGACGGAATTGACATGAGTTCAAAGAACAAGTATAGAACTAGGAGATCTGTTGCAAGACCGATGCCGATGATCCCTGCAATCATCAATAAAAGCAGGGT
>CAIYYQ010000075.1 GCA_903930505.1 Methanobacteriota archaeon | reverse complement strand
GTGAGTCGCATCGGTAGACCAACAACCCCATGTTTGTCTTGTTTAAATCTGAGAATATTCTCAGGAAAGGAAAACAAACAGCTCATATCGTACGCTATCAACAAGTCGGTATTTAACTATTTAGTATTATTTATATATAATAATAATTAATTAGGTGCATCGATGTTTATAACTGATCAAAAAGCAGTATTGGGCCTTCCTCTTTTTCTTACGGTGGCTACTTTCATCGCATCAATTATTCTTACGATATTTATTTGTTCTCTCATCAACATTCAAAGAGATTCACAGAAAAATCAGATAGAATATCAAATTGATCAGATTGTCGCTGAAGCAAAAAATATGTATGAATATGCAGATGACGGTTCTCTGATACACAAAAGAGTTGAATTCCCCGGATCAATGAAAATGCTTGTTTTCGGCGCTCTCCCAACACAAGATGAATCAATATCCCCCAACAGCACTATTGACGAAAACACAAGCAATAACTACTATTACATCATGGATAATGAAGAGATTTTTACGTTTCATTCATCAGTACGTTTCTCCAGTGAAAATACCACAAAAATAGCAGTGTTGTACCCGGGCTCATATGACATAACCATAGAACTTCAAACACAAGACGGAAAAACATATGTTACGATCTATACATAATGAAAACGGTATCATGGGGCTTACACTGTCCCAGATCGGCCTCATGGTTGCATCAGGTATTCTCATTGTCGCAGTATTTTCTGTTCTGTATCTAAATGACTGGCAGAGAACCGCGGAACTTAAGGGAACAGCAACACAGATATCTACTCTTATTGAAGGGTTAAATTCCCAGTTTTTTGAAAACGCTATTTCGTATCGTTTTTCCGACAAAAACTACCAGTACAACATAAGTATTTCAACTGAGTACATTATCATATCTGCTAAAGGAAACAGAAAAAATGTTTTATCAGTGAAAAAACAACTTTCTGTGAAAATCTGGCCGCAATCCTTTGATTCCATGTGGATTGGGGCCGACGGTTTGCATGATTATTTAAAACATATACTTCGTAACGAAAGTCATGCATTTGTGAATACATCAGGTAACTTCTCAGACCCGGTTTCACCAGATAACATTGAATGGGTACAAGATAATCTTTCGAATATTCAAAAAAACATACAGGCGAGTCTTGCAGTACACCCAATGTACATGCCAACTAATAGAACTGTGATAATCGAAAAAGCAATTATTTATTATGATATTAACGGAGATGGTACCTGGAATAAAGACGATGATAAACAACAAGAATTCATCTTTATCTATAATCAATGACACAAATATGTCTTAAGGGAAATGGTTTTAACGGTTGTTCTATATTACCTGTCGTCATATCCTTTAAAAAAAATGATGAAAACATGATTAATATCACTTAATAATCATTATACGGTGAATACATCTATGATTAAGCAGCCAACGCAGAAATACAACCCGAAACAGATGGAAGAAAAGATTCAGAAATTCTGGACAGACAACGACATTTTTAATAAATCTGTTGAACAGCGAAAAGAATGTCCAGCATATGTGTTTCTAGAAGGTCCGCCAACAGCAAACGGTCTACCGCATCCAGGTCATGTTTTAACTCGTGTAATGAAAGATTTTGTTTTGCGTTATCAAACAATGAACGGTCATTACATTGAACGTAAAGCTGGATGGGACACCCATGGTTTACCAGTCGAAATTGAAGTAGAAAAAAAACTTGGTCTTGAAGATAAACAATCCATTGAAAAATATGGTGTAAAAAAATTCAATGACGAATGCAGAAAAAGCGTGTTCAAATACGAAAACGCCTGGGTGGAAATGACCCATCGTATCGGTTTCTGGCTGGATATGAACAACCCATATATTACTTTGAAAAATGAGTATATCGAATCAGTTTGGTGGTCGCTAAAAAAAGCATGGGAAAAAAAACTTTTGTATCGGGGTCATAAGGTCGTCCCGTATTGTCCTCGTTGCGGTACTGCTTTATCTGCTCATGAAATTGCCCAGGGGTATAAAATCGTTGAGGATCCTTCAATTTTTGTTAAATTCAAAATAAAAAACGAGGATGCATATTTTCTTGCATGGACGACAACCCCTTGGACATTAATCTCGAATGTCGCACTTGCGGTTCACCCTGATGAATACTATGTCAAAATCCGTTACCGTGGTGAGGTTTTAATTCTTGCAGAGCAACGAGCCGCTGTACTTATGAAAGGGGAAGGCTACGAGATTCTTGATCGATTCTCAGGAAAACAACTTGAACATAAAGAGTATGAGCCGTTGTTTTCTTATGCAAAACCAGAAAAGAAAGCCTGGTTTGTTGTGCTTGCTGATTTTGTTACCATGGTTGATGGAACAGGGATTGTTCATATTGCTCCTGCGTTTGGTGAAGACGACTACAACATAGGAAAAACATACGATCTTCCAGTCGTTCAATTGGTGAAGCTTGATGGTACATTTCCAGAAGAAGTGACCCTGTGGCGAGGGCAGTTTGTAAAGGACGCAGATCCTAATATTATCGCGTACCTTGAAGAAAGAGGGTTAATTTCAGGTATTCGTACTTATCAACACGAGTATCCTTTCTGCTGGCGATGTGATTCTCCTTTGTTGTATTATGCGATGGAGTCTTGGTTTATTGCTATGTCAAAAGTCCAAGAAGCGCTCTTGAAAAACAATGATATGGTTACTTGGTATCCGGAACATTTAAAGGAAGGGCGTTTCGGGGATTTCCTTCGAGATGTGAAAGATTGGGCACTCTCCCGTGATAGATACTGGGGGACACCTTTGCCGATTTGGACGTGTACGAACAAAAAATGCGATCATGTGATCTGTATTGGTAGTGTTGATGAGCTGAGAACACTGAGCGAATCTTTCCCTGATGAGTATGATCTTCATAAGCCGTTTGTCGATACGTTAAAAGTTCATTGTCCGCTCTGTAAATCATTGATGATTCGGGAAAAAGAAGTGATTGATTGTTGGTATGACTCTGGCGCAGCGTTTTTTGCTCAATGGCATTATCCCTTTGAAAACCATGAAAAACTTCAGGAGAATTTCCCTGTTGATTTTATTTCTGAGGCACTTGATCAAACACGAGGCTGGTTTTATTCGTTGCTTGCGATCTCCACGTTTTTATTTGATCAACCCCCCTATAAAACTGTGCTTACGCTTGGGTTTGTACTTGATGAAAATAATCAGAAAATGAGTAAAAGTAAGAAAAACTATGTTGATCCAAATATTATTCTTGATCATGAAGGTGCTGATGCGTTGCGTTGGTATTTGATGTCTGCGAATGCTCCTTGGATGTCCACACGGTTTTATGAGGATGCGGTGAAAGAAACCC
>CAIYYQ010000074.1 GCA_903930505.1 Methanobacteriota archaeon | reverse complement strand
TCCCAGTTATTGGTACATTTGCATTTGCAGTGTTTTTAATTTTGCCGAAATTAGCGAACCTGGGAAAATATCGAATGCAATTTATGAATATCCTCCCAAATATTGAAACAATCTTTAAAATGTTAAAGAGTTCGACATACAATAAAATAAAAAATGGCGATAAGGAATTCACAGAACTTGAATCAAGTATCGAATTAAAAAACATTACTTTCGCGTATAAAGACCGAGATGCCATCTTACATAATGTTTCACTTGACATAAAGAAAGACAAGATAACTGCACTTGTTGGCCCGTCAGGTTCTGGGAAATCAACGGTTGTGAATTTATTGTTGCGGCTGCATGACATTAATGATGGCGGTGTGTACATAGACAATATAAATATCAAGGAATATGATATTTTTTCATTTTTAAAAAAGATAGGGTATGTAAGTCAGGAGACTTTTATTTACAACGCTACTGTGAAAGACAATATTGCATTTGGAAATGAATACACCGATCAAGAAATAGTAGAGGCGGCAAAATTAGCAAACGCAAATGATTTCATTCAGAAACTCCCTGAAAAATATGATTCTATAGCGGGAGATCAAGGCGTCAGACTTTCAGGAGGCGAAAAGCAACGTATCGCAATTGCACGAGCGATGGTACGAAAACCAGAGATTCTCATTTTGGATGAAGCGACAAGTTCATTGGATAATGTGTCCGAAAGTATTGTACAGAAAGCAATCAATACAGTATCGAAAAACTGTACAACGCTCATCATTGCTCACCGGTTGTCAACCATTCAAAACGCAGATATTATTTATGTAATGGATCAGGGGAAAATTGTTGAAAGTGGAACGCATAATCAATTACTCAGTCAAAAAGGAAAATACTGGGAACTGTACAATATTCAACAAAAGTAATCGATGAAAAGTTATTTCGATATTTTTTTCTTTTGTTGTAATTCTGATTTGATATACTGAAATGTTTCTTTAGGGTACATCAAATTCAGGAAAAACTGTAGATCTTGTTTGTTAAACTCCTTTAGCACAACGAGCATCAGGAGATATATTCCTAAACCACCTAGGAAAAACACGATAAGATGATACCAGCGAATCAATGGAACACCCAGATTAAGAACGTAGAGTATCCCGCCCATAACAAAACCTGCAAGAATATGCCGCAGGGTGTGACTCGGTATCATGTATATTTTGATGCGTTTTCTTGCTGCTAGCTTTAATCCAATAAAACCAACAAAAGAAGATATGAAAAGTGCGAGCGCTGCACCGGTCTGTCCGTTGATTCCAAATGGACTAAGAATGCCTTGTTGCGGAATGAACAAATAATTTAGGGATATATTGATAAGACAGGTAGCAATTGATATTTTTACCAGCACCTTTAATTGATTCATGCCACTAAACAACGAGGAATAAGGAGTAGAAAGACCGGAGATAAAAGCGTACATCATTAGTACAATGAGGGCAGATGTTGCTGGGAGAAATGCGCTGTTGAACATGATGTCAACAACCGGGTTTACAAATATCAGGATAAGGACGATCAACGGGATTGTTATCAGGGAAATGTATCGTTCCGCTGAACGAACCGTTGTTTTTATTTTTTCAAAAAATTGTTGAGAATAGTATTCCGAGAGCGTGGGAAACAACACGGTACATACCGCTGCCGGAAGCATACTCACAAGTTGGAGTACCTGCTGCACCGAGTAATACTGACCGACTTCTTTTGATGTCCAGAAATACCCAATCAAAATCTTATCGACATTTACTGATATAACTCCAAGAATAGAGACAATGATGAGCGGGGACGCAAAAGAGAAATATCGTTTACAGAGAGTCCATTTTGGCTTTTTCCATTGATACCCTCTGAGAAGATACATCCCCATCCCCAATATCGCTATTGCTCCAAACACATAGGTCATCGCTAGTGAACCTACGGCATGAACTATGAGAAATTGTTGAAACGATTGGACTGCAGGAGGCCAATTGACAGGAGAAGATACTATTGTTTTTCCTGCGATGTTTACGCCAGCGAGGACTACAAGGATCATGAGCGGGATTTTCACAAGGTTTCCCATAGATCTGGTAAGTTCTCGTTTCGCTATTTCTTGTGTCCCCTCAAAGGTTGCTATTGCTATTTGGTTTAAATTTGAAAAAATATAAAAGAAGATAAAAACGATAACAACTGATTCTGTGGTTGAATCAAAGAATCCACCATGAAAATAAGTTTTCCATGTAAACAACCCTGCAAAGATGATCACTGTCATGAACGCGGTGAGAACGATTTTAATTGCAGCATAGGTGCTGATGCAGGTTCCAAGGTCTTCACCCTCTGAGATACGTTTGATGTGTGCTTGAGTTAGACCTAGATCTGCAAGAAAATTGAAGATAGCAAGAAACGACATCGCAAAACTGATGATACCCAGTGCTTCCGGTGCGTATCCCCCCCAGACTTTCGCAAGGATAACAAGACCAATCCACCCGAGAAAAAGCGTGAAGAACTGCGAAAGAACAATTACGAGAGATTTTCTGGCAATCATGCGTTCCTGAATCATTGTTTCATTTTAAATAGATATGACACAGGGTATTTTTGATCACATGATTGTTGAATCGGGGCGAATTTCCCCTTGTGCAAGTGTTCCTGGGCCGATAAAAACATTATTACCAATCATCGTCCCAACGTTGATCATCGAGTTAATCCCTGTTTGAACATTATCCCCCATGATCATCCCGAGTTTTCTTCGTTTGGTATCAATTATTTTCCCATTTAAAAGCACAGTAATGTTTTTTTTGTCAAGTCTGAGATTCGCTATTTTTGTTCCCGCCCCGAGATTACATTTTTCTCCAATAATAGAATCTCCAACATAGCTGTTATGTGGTACGTTACTCTCATTCATAATAATTGAATTTTTTATCTCGCAGGCATTTCCAATATGACAGTGATTTCCTATTGTTGTGGATGGTCGAATGTAACAGTTTGGTCCTATTATACATTCATCTCCAATAATTACTGGTCCTTCTATGTAACTTCCATTCATGACTACGGTGTTTTCCCCTATGATAACATTTCCTTTGATCGTCGCATGTTTTTCGATTGTTCCCTTGATGATTTTTTCCTTTTGTTTTTTCAGGAGTTCTTCGTTTGCATCGAGAAGATGCCAGGGGTAGACAACATCTCTCCATTCTTTTAAGAAAACACCCTGCATGTTCTCTTTTTGCAGTAAAAGGTTTATAGAATCAGTAATCTCAAATTCCCCTCGAGGTGATTTCTCGGTTTTTTTTATGTAATCAAAGATTTTTTTGGTGAAATGATAGATACCTGCATTGATCACGTCTGAAGACGGTGTTTCCATTTTCTCATATACTTTCATTACAGATTTATCTTTTATTTCGACAATCCCATATTCTTTAGAATTTTCTACAGTAGTTAGTCCGATACTTATTGTTTTTT
>CAIYYQ010000073.1 GCA_903930505.1 Methanobacteriota archaeon | reverse complement strand
TGCAGCAACTGAAGCACATGCTGCCATTGCAAACTATCCGTTTACAACCATTGAAGCAAACCATGGCGTCATGTACATTCGAACACCATGCCCCTGTACTGATTTTAAGATACATTGTACACCAAAGAATTCGAAATGCATAAATGGTATTCGATTTGTTCCTATTGAGACGATTGATGTCGCCGGACTAGTTCCAGATGCACACAAAGGACGAGGACTTGGAAACAAGTTTCTTGATGACCTCCGTCAGGCAGATGCACTCATCCACATCGTTGATGCCTCAGGAAGCACTGATTCTGAAGGAAATCCTTGTGACGTTGGGAAACACGATCCGCTACAGGATGTTATATTTCTTGAAAAAGAGATCACATACTGGTTTTTTGATATCGTGAAAAACGGCTGGGATCGCCTCTCGAAAACCTGCGAACTTGAAGAACAAAAAATCGAAAAAGTTCTTGTCGAAAAATTGACGGGTTTGGGAATAAAAGAAGACCACATTACAAGTGCACTGCGAAAAATGGATGTCGACCAAAAAAAACCTACACGCTGGTCCGATGATGATCTCTTAGAGTTTGCAGATCATATAAGAAAAATGAGTAAACCCATGATTATCGCATTCAATAAATGTGATAAAGCACCGGATCAATTTATGACGAAAGCCGATGAACTTCGATCAAAAGGATACATTGTAGTGCCAACAAGTGCAGAATCAGAGCTTGCGTTACACAATGCAGCAAAAAAAGAAATCATTGAATATACCCCAGGTGGAAACAATTTCACGCTGTTAAAATCAGATGTGCTCAATGAAAAACAACGACAGGCGCTTGAATACATTCGAACCCATGTCGTACAAAAATATGGATCAACCGGGGTTCAGAAATGTATCGAGGAAGCGGTTCATATGCTGAATCTTATTGTCGTCTACCCGGTTGAAGATGCACACCGTCTCACTGACAAAGAAGGACGAATACTCCCCGATGCGCATCTTGTGCCAAAAGGAACAACCGCACGGGAACTTGCATATCGAGTTCATACGGATCTTGGGAAACATTTCATCCGGGCGATCGACGCACGAACACATCGGGTTGTCGGCGCAGATCATGTGCTTCAAAATGGTGATGTGATCAGCATCGTCGCTGATACATAAACACTATGGAAAAATAATCTTTTATTAGATTTATTATGTTTCAAAAAAAATGCGAGGGGACAGATTGAAAAAAGCGACAACTATTGATGTCGTGAATGTAAACGGCGTCATAAGACCGGTTCTTTTGTTTTACGAACGAAGAAGAAATTGTACGGTTTCTGTCGGTAAAAAAGCAATCACTATCAGGATTCCCCTTTTCTTAAATAAAAGCACACAAGAAAAAGAAATAGCACAGATGAAAGCATGGGCGATAAAAAGAATCCAAGACAAACCAGAGCGATTCAAACCAAAACCATTGCGAGAATACCTTAATGGCGAAATCATTCTTATTGGTGATGACCATTATTTGATAACAATCAACAGAAAAGATAAGAAAAATAGTTCTGCACGACTCGTTGGACATTCCATTCACATCGATGTCTCGTCTCATCTCACAGCTGAACAGCAGAACCACCAAATCGCAACATTGATCAGCCGTTGTATCGCCAGACATCGACTACCTGAGCTTGAACAGAAAATCACACATTTAAACAGGAAATACTTCAATCAACTAATCAATAATATCTATTTTAAAAACAATAAATCAAACTGGGGGAGTTGCTCCCGAAAACGAAACATCAACATTTCCACAAGACTCTTGTTTGCACCAGACGACGTACTGGAATACGTATGTATCCACGAACTCGCACATCTCATTGTCCCAAATCATTCCGAACGGTTCTGGACGCTTGTAGAACACGTGATGCCTAATTACGAAGAAAAAAAACAATGGCTAAAAGACAACAGAGACTCCTGCAGGTTTTAGAAAAATAATTGAACATGATGCATTATATCCCTCCTTGAAAATTAACCTGTTTTCAGGGGAAAAAAAGAAATAACACAACTCAATATACCCCGGGGGAACAACCTATGAAATACGACAAAAAAAATTTATTGAACCAAAAAATAGAACATATTGATATCACAAAATTCAACAGTATTCCATTAATCGACGCGTTTGATCATATGGCTTTTCAATCACGTAACCTTGCAAGAGCGAGTAAAATTTTTGATACAATGATACAGGATAAAGACTGCACAAACATGCTGATCCTCGCAGGATCACTTTTTAGCGCAGGATTAAAAAAAGTTGTGGTGGACATGATCCGCTGCAACATGATTGATACGATTGTTTCCACCGGGGCGATCCTTGTCGATCAGGATTTCTTCGAAGGACTAGGGTTTTCTCATTACCGTGGTGAAGTACGGGTTGACGACAGTAAACTTCAGGAGGCACACATTGATCGTATCTACGACACCTTTATCGATGAAGACGACCTGCGCATCTGTGACAACACCGTAAAAAAAATCGCAGATTCCATGAAACCCGGAGTATATTCCTCCAGAGAATTCATCTACGAGATGGGACGATACCTTGACCATTACGGGAAAAACAAAGAATCCGTTATCTACGAAGCGTACAAAAACGAGGTGCCAATCTTCTGCCCAGCATTCTCTGATTGTAGCGCAGGGTTCGGCTTGGTGTTTCATCAAGTTGAGAAAAAGAAAGAATATGTTTCAATAGATTCGGTAAAAGATTTCAAAGAACTCACTGAACTTAAAGTCAACGCAAAAGAAACCGGGCTTCTCATGATTGGTGGTGGCGTACCCAAAAACTTTGTACAGGATACAGTTGTCGCCGCAGATATCCTAGGCGTCAATGCACCAATGCACAAATATGCGATACAACTCACTGTTGCTGATGAACGCGACGGCGGACTCTCAGGTTCCACACTCAAAGAGGCAAACTCCTGGGGAAAAGTCGACACAGATTATGAGCAGATGGTATATTCAGAAGCAACACTTACATTACCATTGCTTGCTAGCTATGCATACCACAAAGGAAACTGGAAGAAACGAACAGCGAAACGACTTAACATATTATTCCCAGAACAGACAAAGGTTGTCTACAGCCATTAAAATCCTTTTGCATATACAACCTTTTTTTTCTCTTCTTCAAACAAGAACTATTTTCCAGGAGAAAAATCAGATTCGCCAATATATATGATAATAGAGCTATTTCTTAGGATTTGTATTTTTTCACTATTGATGCCGATTTTATGGTTGAAATATTCTAAGAATTCTTTTCCGTCGAGGTTTGCAATGGTTGCTTCTGCGATTAAGATAATTGTGGCTAAGGCTGATATTTTACGGATAATAAAATATCTCTTCTTGTAACACATTCAGAATTATTCCGTTTATATGGCACTTTATGGTATCAATCTCAGTCGTACCGCCACAAACAACGACGTTGTGTTGTGAATCAACCGCTATCCCTGATGCGGTTAAGAACGTAAGGTCACCAGATTGAACATGCGCATCACCGATTCTAAATTTTGCGATCTGTTGCCCATCTGTCTTTTTATGGATTGCAATTGTGTACTGTGGTGGATTACCTTCTATTTTACTTGTTACAACCAGGTAATTATTTAACATCGCACCATCGCAAAAACTTTCATCTGGAATTTCAGCTTGATACACCGAATCTAATGACGAGGTATATTTTGAGATGATACCGACTTCATTCGTACCCCCTACTGTGTAGATCACATTGCCATTTGTTTTATCAATAACCATAGAAAATAATGTTACACCATCATTAAGCGTATGATAACTATCTATCAATGCACCTAAGAACGAGTTTCTTTTCCCAATAAAAATACCTGTATCACTCAAATCACTGTTCATAGAGGTAGACCCCAGAACATAGGGATATCCCTGCGAATCAACAGTCACATCATTGTACATCACCATATAATCCATATGATCAATTTTGATCCATCGTGTTACACCATAGGGCCCTACCTTGATCGTTACACCATCCATGGTAAGTATATCTTGATTCAAAGAAAGTGTTGCGACACAACCTGCAGTATAAATATCGCCTTCGTCATCAAGCGCAATTGCCATCAACAATGAAATACCACGAGTCTGAATAATTGAAAACGACTTGTTCCATACCTGATCCCCGGATAAAGCATCTAACTTGACAATAAACGAAACACATGTAATATTATTATCAACCACCTCAAATTTCGAACCACATACAAAAACACCACCATTTCCATCGCACGTAATATCGCTCAGCATATTGATGCTCGTGCCATCATTACTATTAAGGATTTGATTGACCAATGAAAAAGGGGTGACCCCATTTGGTTCATCAGGGAGTTGTTCAGAGGGAATAATAGCTCCATCTTGGTTTATCGCTGATTGCGGCTCTTGACTCCCGGGAACATCTGAATCATTTGGGATATACTCTAAAAATTCCGTCAGATCAGTTGGGACAGACAACGCGGTGGGTGTTGATTCCCATGCCAATGTACCGTCTGAATAATACTTCATAACAACGCCGTCCCCAAAATTTCCGCCACCACATACATACACATCATTGTTTTCATCAGTCGCAATATGAAAACTTGGTCCATTTTCCATGTATCGTTGAGACCAGAGAACATCACAAGATGGGGGTGGTACTTTTTTCTGCAGTTGGATCACACTAATATGGCCCTGTTGCGATTGTCCTTGATTTACTACCGCAGATACAGATCCAATGCTTGTAAGCATCAGCAATATGATCAAAACACCAGTCCATTTTTTCATTAAATATTGTTTCTCCATTCCTTTTCCTCCGTCCCATAGTTATTATCTAGAATATCTATTATATCTATTTGGTTTTATATCTATTTTGTTTTCCTTTTATATAAATATATCGTTTTTCGTTTTTTTTTTTTGCTGTTTTTTGCAATTTCTCTAACTTTTTTCTTATTTTTTGCATCCTCACAAATGAAACACAGCAAATGATTATATATAGGTCTCTTCTTGATTTTTTTCCAATGATCCAGATAACCAAACAGAAATTTCAAATGCTTCAACAAATACTGAAAAATATGAATCGTGTCACTGTTGCTTTCTCAGGAGGTGTGGACAGCTCATTTCTTCTAAAAATCGCTGCAGATACCCTAGGAAAAAACGTTCTTGCGATAACCGTAGTCTCAGCAACCTATCCGCAGACGGAATCAACCACAGCAAAACAATTCGCACAATCCTTAGGTGTTCCTCACCGCTTTATTCAAATTGATAACGACGAGATGCCAGATTTCAAAAAAAACCCAGCTGATCGCTGTTATCATTGCAAAAAAGAATTATACAAAAAAATAAAGGAGATCGCAACACAAGAACACATCCAGTATGTACTTGATGCAAGTAACATGGATGACCTCAGGGATTACCGACCAGGACGAAAAGCTTTAGAGGAACTCGACATAAAAACGCCATTGATTGATGCTCAATTCACAAAACAGGAAATCCGTGCTCTCTCAAAAACCATGCATCTGCCAACCTGGGACAAACCTGCGCTTGCCTGTCTCGCCTCACGATTCCCTTACGGTACAGAGATTACCAAAGAACGATTAAAGATGGTTGAAAACGCGGAGGATGTCCTCTGGAACCTCGGCGTCCACCAAGTCCGTGTTCGCTATCACGAAACGATCGCTCGCATCGAAATCGAACCCAGAGACTTCAATATAATTATCGCTCATGCAAAAGAAATCGTAAAACAGTTGAATCATCTTGGATTTCACTATATCACTCTGGATTTGGAAGGGTTCAGATCAGGACGATTAAATGAAGGAATACTCCATGAAAAAACTGTTACAGGACTATAAAGCTGGGAAACGTAGCCTTAAAGAAGTGCTGGAGGCGTTGCAGAAATTACCTTATCATGATCTTGGATTTGCAAAAATAGATACCCACCGATCCATGCGTAAAGGATTCCCGGAAACCGTATTCTGCCAAGGAAAAACAACACAACAAATCCTTGCAATCATGTCATCATTATCACAACATCATCAAAACATCCTTGCCACAAAAGTAAATAAAAACATGTACAATGCCGTGAAAAAAATATACCCCGATGCCAGGTATAATCCACAGGCAAAAACTATTACTATCAAACGCGAACCAGTAAAAAACAAAAAAGGAACAATCCTAATTGTCACCGCAGGAACATCAGACATACCGGTCGCAGAAGAAGCAGTTGAGACCGCAGAAATCATGGGAAATTCCGTTGAAAAAATCTATGATGTCGGTGTGGCAGGCGTACACCGCATCCTTGACGTTCAAGAAAAACTCAGAAAAGCATCTGTCGTGATCGTGGTCGCAGGCATGGAAGGCGCACTTGCAAGTATTGTCGGCGGACTCACCGATAAACCAGTGATCGCAGTACCCACAAGTATTGGATACGGGGCAAGCTTCAAAGGTGTTGCACCATTACTAACTATGCTTAATTGTTGCGCAGAAGGAGTTGTCGTCGTCAACATCGACAACGGATTTGGAGCAGGATATTTCGCAAGTCTTATCAACAGGTGAAAAAAACAATGACGATAGCATATTTTGATTGTTTCTCAGGGATTGCAGGAGATATGATTCTTGGTGCACTCATCGACGCAGGGTTCAACGTTTCAGTGTTACGCAAAGAACTACAAAAACTTGATATCTCAGGTTATACCATTACAACCGAGAAAATCAAATATAATCATATCGCAGGAACCAATGTCATCATAGATATCGAAGATACACACGATCACCGCAGTCTCTCAGATATCACAAAACTGATTAACAAAAGCACACTCAACACAAGAATAAAAAAAACAAGTACCGACATTTTCCAGAACCTCGCAAAAGCAGAAAGTAAAGTCCATGACATCGACGTCGAAGACGTTCATTTCCATGAGGTCGGCGCAGTTGACGCGATCATCGACATCGTCGGATCGGTTATCGGCATCAATACATTAGGAATTGATCATATCATTTGTTCTCCACTTCCCATGGGTCGAGGATTTGTTTCCTGTGCACACGGTATTCTACCGATTCCCGCTCCGGCAGCCGTTGAACTCATGAAAGGGATTCCTATATATTCTGATGAACGACAGCAGGAACTGGTCACACCAACAGGTGCAGCAATCATCACCACAGTCGCCGATCATTTTGGCACTATGCCTCTTTTGAAGATTCAAAAAATAGGATATGGTGCTGGGAAAATATTAAGCGAATACCCAAATTTATTACGTGTTTTTCTTGGGGAACTTTATCAAAAAGAATCACATAAAAAGGATAAAAAAAGAAAAAAGTAGATGTTTATTGAGGGGTTTTCATTGGTGTTTTTTTTGTTGTTTTATCAAAGAAAACCATAGCGGCCCACATCACAAATATCACGATGGTAATCGTGGTTCCAAGTAAAAGATCGGTAGCGATGTTTGGTCCGATGAGAAACAGTTCACCATTCCAGAGATGATCTACGATACCAAAAAGCGCTCCGCCAGTCAAGAGTAAGCTAAGCCATACGTGATGTACATTTAATTTTAAGGCTTTGACTTTTTTTCTTGATGCATAATGGATCAATGCTGCCACTGCTGGGACTGCGTAACAAACCATACTTTTGTACCTCCTGTACCCCAATAATGGAAAATATGATTTATACTTTGTGGTAACAAAAAATTTAAATTCGTGCCACGATTATCTGGTTGTTGTGTTACCCATGGAAAACATTACACGCTTCGGCGTCTCCATAGAACCAGAACTCCTCGTCCACTTTGACAACATCATCAAAAAGAAAGGATACACAAACCGCTCCGAGGCAATACGCGACCTCATCAGAGAACATCTCATTTCAGATCGAACCAAAGATCCACACATCGAAGCAATCGGAACCCTCACCATGATCTACGATCACCACCATGGACCACTCACCACAAAACTTCTCAACATCCAACACGACCACCACGAAGAAATACTCACCACAACACACATCCACATCGACCATGACACATGCCTTGAAGTACTCGTACTCAAAGGAAAAACAGGACACCTCCAAAAACTCGCGGATACCATCACCGCAATAAAAGGAATAAAACACGGTGAACTTGTCATCACAACAAGATCACCATAAAAAAAGAAAAATGATTATTTTGTTGGGACTGCTTTGTTCAGATCCTTCACCAAGGCTTTCAGATCAATCCCATGAACCCCGGCGATATCTTTCACTTTTTCAAACGACGCTGCCAAACAACCGATACACCCAACATTATATTTTGAGAAAACCATTGCAGTCTCTGGGTATTTATCAATGACCTCACGAATCGTCATATCTTCCGTAATTTTATCTTTTACCATATGATTTACCTCTATGTAAGGTCCGGTATAAACATCAGACATATAATACTTATTATACATTCCATTCAACCAATTTCGGTTCATCCCAGAATGATGCAAAATTATACTGTATTTTCACACCAATCAGATTGTCTGGAATCTGAAAAATAATTTTTCCCTCGACTTGTAAATTTTGATAAAGTGTTGTACCTTCTAAAGCACCCTCCAACTGATACGTTTTAAGACCTTCGTAATCATATTTATAATTATTCGAATCTACAATCTAGAAATCTCCTGGATGAACGTATTCAGAATCAGAACCTATCTGTTGAAGTTTTAGTATCTGGGTTGTTATTTGTAACTATTGACGGTTGATTGTTAGTACATCCACTTAAGCCAACACAAACAAGTAGGACAGTAATTCCTATGATTACTAATTATTTATTTTCTGTATGAATATTTAATAAATTATTCATTGCTTTTCCTCCTTCAAAAGAGATAAAACCCAATTTAATGCATCACAATAAACCACGATATCATAATTAGCGGAATTCACCATAATCTCTTATATTCCAGTGTGTAACCTAATTCATGTTTTAGAGTAAGTGTTTGACAATCATCAGAAATCGAATATTGTAGTAATGATTCCCGAAGAGGACCCCCAGTCGCATTGGTTAATATAATGTATCCATTTTTTATTTCATATGTCCCGTTCTCCTGCTCAAAAATAGGGTTAACTGGATTTGTGGAACATTCAGTATGGATAAATGTGCTGTTAGTGAAGTTATAATCCTCTATAAGAGAATAATTGTATTCCCTAGGATAAGTCAATGATGAGCTTGTTGCCGTAGTAATTATCCAAATCCATTTCCCTGCAAGATAGCACGGGCTTCTTTCGGTAGGTTCCAATACTTTACTAGAGTTTTGTGTACATCCACTCAATCCTACACAAACGAGCAGAACAGCTATTCCAATTATCAAGAGTTGTTTTTTCGGCACCCCAGTAATTCAGAGTTGATGAAAAGTCACTATTTCATACAATGATATTGGAGCATCGGTCA